>JBAIYN010000332.1:0-1501 GCA_037915775.1 Burkholderiales bacterium
AAGAGATGGCGAGCATCACGCTGCTGTCGATCCCGCTCTTCATCCTGAAGGGCGCAGCGGTGGGGCGCTCGCGCGCCGGGCAGGACCTGTACTCGGCGCTGCACGTGTGGATGAACCGCGTTCCCGGCGGGCTCGGCATCGCCAACGTCTTCGCCTGCGCGCTGTTCGCGGCGATGGCCGGGTCGAGTCCCGCAACGTGTTCGGCGATCGGCAGCGCCGGCATTCCGGAGATGCGCAAGCGCGGGTACTCGCCGGGCTTCGCGGCCGGCATCATCGCCGCCGGCGGCACGCTCGGCATCCTGCTGCCGCCGTCGATCACGATGATCCTGTATGCGGTGGCGGCCGAGCAATCGCTCGGACGCCTGTTCCTGGCCGGCATCGGCCCGGGCTTGTTGCTGGTGCTGCTGTTCGCTCTGTACGCGGTGTACCGCTATCGCCTCGAGCACCGGGCAGCGGTTCACGCGTTCGAGCAACACGGCGCGACCTCCGCGTATCTCGACACCGCGACCTACACGCTGCGCGAGAAGTTCGAGATGCTGCCGCGCGTGCTGCCGTTCGTGATCCTGCTGATCGGCGTGATGGTCGCGCTGTACGGCGGCTTCGCGACGCCGTCGGAAACCGCGGGACTGGGCGCAATCCTGGCGCTGGTGCTGGTCGCGACCGTGTACGGCCTGTGGACGCCGAAGGATCTCGCGCCGATCCTCGGCGCCACGCTGAAGGAATCGACGATGCTGATGTTCATCATCGGCATGTCGCTGCTGTACTCGTACGTGATGAGCTACCTGCACATCAGCCAGTCCGCCGCCGAGTGGATCGTCGGCCTGCACCTGGCGAAGTGGTGGCTGCTCACGGCGGTGCTGCTGCTGGTGGTGGTGCTCGGATTCTTCCTGCCGCCGGTCAGCATCATCCTGATGACGGCGCCGATCCTGCTGCCGCCGCTGAAGGCGGCCGGCTTCGACCTGATCTGGTTCGGCGTGCTGATGACGATCGTGATGGAGATGGGCCTGATTCACCCGCCGGTCGGGCTGAACATCTTCGTGATCAAGAACGTCGCCCCGGACATCCCGCTGAAGGAAGTCATCTGGGGCGTGCTGCCGTTCGTGCTGCTGATGCTGCTCGCGGTGGTGCTGATCAGCGTGTTCCCGGAAATCTCCACCTGGTTCCCCGACCTGCTGATGGGGGCGGCAACGGTGCGCTGACGGAGTTCCGATCGCGCGCGCAACCCGGAATTGCCATCCTGCCCTGCCGCCATGAGCGGCGGCACATTGCCAGTCCCGTCAAGAAGTCTTTCCCGGGCCGCTTGCCGACGGTGACCCGTATTTCCCAAAGCTGAAAGTCGGCGCGCCGCCTGTTGTGGACTACGCTTTGCGGGCCACCTTGCGGTGCGAACGAACAACCGCTCTGGATCTTCAATGAGCGACAAGGCACGAATCGCGCCGATCGGCACAGTGACTGCCGGCGCTTGCGTTTGCCGCTACTCTCCCGCCTTTCAGGTTCGGCC
>JBAIYN010000315.1:0-1991 GCA_037915775.1 Burkholderiales bacterium
CGGTCGGCATTGCAGGCGGCGCGGACAAGTGCCGCTGGATCGTCGACGACCTGGGCTTCGATGCGGCGATCGATTACAAGAACGAGAACGTCGCAGCCGCGCTGAAGAAGCACTGTCCCGACGGCGTCGACGTTTACTTCGACAACGTCGGCGGCGAGATTCTCGACGCGGTGCTCGCGCGGCTTGCGCGCCATGCGCGCGTCGTCATCTGCGGCGCGATTTCCCAGTACAACAACACCGCGCCGGTCAAAGGGCCGAGCAATTACCTGTCGTTGCTCGTGAATCGCGCGACGATGCGGGGCATGGTCGTGTTCGACTACGCCGACCGCTATCCCCTCGCGGCGCGGGAGATGGCGGCCTGGATGGCGCAGGGAAAACTCAACGCGCGCGTCGACGTCGCCGACGGACTGGCCAACTTCCCTGAAGCGCTGCTCAAGCTGTTCCGAGGCGAGAACACCGGCAAGCTGGTGCTGAAGATCGCCGACGGCGCCTGAGCGCGTCGCGCGGCCGCGCCCTTATCGCCTTCCCTGCTCCGCGCCGGCGGCAGCCCACACTGCCGCCGGCGTGTTTCCCGTGGTTGTTTGCATATGACGAATCGTTCCGACGGCGACCTCCGGGCGTGCCCACAATGCACGAACGAGAAACGCACGACGCGAGGCCGCCATGACGCTCCTAGCCGACACCGTTGCAGAAAGGTCCGATGCGACGCGTGCGACGCCCGAACAGATCTTCGACCTCGCCGCCGTGCGGCGACTCGAATTCGACCTCGAATATGCGGGCGCCGTCACGCCGCCCGAGGCGTGGCAACTGCTGCAGCAGGGCGCGGCGACGATGATCGACGTGCGCACCGCGCCGGAGTTCAAATTCGTGGGCCGTGTGCCGGGTTCGATCAACATCGAGTGGCGCGGATTCGATCTGCTGCCGCGCGCCGCCTTCATCCAGTCGCTGGCGGAAGCCGCGCGCCGCGATGCGCCGCTGCTGTTCATCTGCCGCAGCGCGGTGCGTTCGGACGACGCGGGGCTGGCCGCCGCCGAAGCCGGGTTCACCCGCGTCTACAACGTGCTGGAAGGCTTCGAAGGGCAGATCGACAGCCGGCAGCAGCGCGGACACATCAACGGCTGGCGCCGTGCCGGCCTGCCCTGGATTCAGGACTGATGCGCCAGTTCGCGTAGCTCGGGCAGGCGGCAAGCCCACCGCACGACTGAAGTAAGCTGGCCGGCATTGCGTCGGGGCGCGGCGAAGACCGCGATTTCCCGACGCGATGGAGTGGCCATGCGAGCATTGATCCTGGTGCTGTGTCTGTTTGCGGTCCTGCCCGCGTACGCGCAGCGCGCCCCGGGAGCGCCGACGCCGGACGTGGCGCAGGCGCAGATCGCGCGCCTGCAGATCGACATCGCGAAGAACGACGAGGCGCGGCGGCGGATCGACGCCGAGCTGCGCGATCTCGAGCGCCGGACGAACGAGCTGCGCCTGCAGCAACAGCAGCTGCAGAACGAGTCCCTGCGGCTGCAATCTGAGCTGCTGCTGTTGCAGCAGCAGGCGCGGTAGAAGGATATGTGCGGCCGCTACGACCTGTCCGACAACCCCGCCGCGATCAAGGCGAAGTTCGCGGTTCCGCATGTACCTGAGGTCGCGGCAAACCCCGACGTGCGTCCGACCGAAACCAATCCGATCGTGCGGCTCGATCGCGACAGCGCGCGCGAGTGCGTGCTGGCGCGCTGGGGGCTGGTGCCGGTCTGGGCCAAGGAGCTGAAGTTCGGCAATCGCTGCATCAACGCGCGCGCCGAAACCGTCGACAGCGCGCCGTCATTCCGTGCGGCGTACCGGCAGCGCCGGTGTCTGGTGCCGGTCAACGGCTTCTACGAATGGAGCGGACCCGCAGGCCACAAGATCAAGTGGCGCATCGGGCTGAAGGACGAGCCGATGTTTGCGCTGGCGGGGCTGTGGGAATGGTGGCGGGATCCGCAAAGCGGCGCGGGCGTGGAGACCTA
>JBAIYN010000693.1:0-8460 GCA_037915775.1 Burkholderiales bacterium
GGGCCCTCATTTGCGTCACCCGCGAGATCGAGCGCCTCGAGGCCAAGATAGCGGCCGATGCCGTGCTCCACGTGAACCACCGGGTCGCCGACGCGCAGCTCGGCGAGGTCGCGCACCATCGCCTCGACGTTCGAAGCGCGTTCGCGCGCTTTCGAGCGCAGCCGGCGCGGGCTGGTCGCGTACAGCTCGGTTTCGGTGAGGATCGTGAGGTTCGCGTCGCGCAGCACGAACCCGCCGTGCAGCGGACCGACACCGAGCGACAGGCGTGCGTCGCTTGCGACAAAGGCATCGAAGTCCGCGTTGTCGGCGAATTGCAGCGAATATTCGCGCAGCATCTGCGCGATCGTCTCGCGCCGGCCGTGCGAATCGGCAAGCAGCAGCACGCGGCCGCCGTGCGCATCGGCGTAGCTGCGCAGACGCTGCAGCGGATCGGCGGCCTTGCGCTCGACCGTCACCAGCGGCGGTGCATCGAACTGGGGTGCGTCTCCGTCGCCAAGGGCCAGCCGCGCATGGCTCTTGGCGGCGGTGAAGAATTCCTCCGCGTCGAGGAAGAGGCGCGCGGGTGGCAGGCACGGCCGCTCGCGATCGCGCGCGAGAAAGTGATAGCGCTCGTTCGTTTCGTTCAGGAAGCGCTGGCACGCCGATTCGATTGGTCCGTGCAACACGAGGTGCGCGTCGGCCGGCAGGTAGTCGAACAACGTGGCCGTCGCATCGAAGAACAGCGGCAGGTAATACTCGATTCCGGCACTGGCGATCCCGTTGCCGACGTCCTTGTAGACGCTGCTGCGGCTCGGGTCGCCTTCGAAGCTGTCGCGCCAGCGGCCGCGGAACGCGGTGCGCGCGGCCTCATCCATCGGAAACTCGCGCCCCGGCAGCAAGCGGATCTCCGGCACCGGATACAGGCTGCGCTGGCTGTCCGGGTCGAAGGTGCGGATCGTTTCGATCGCCTCGTCCAGCAGGTCGAGCCGGTAGGGCAGAGGCGACCCCATCGGAAACAGATCGATCAGCCCGCCGCGCAGCGAGAATTCGCCGGGGGCGACGACCTGTGACACGTTCTGATAGCCGGCCAGCACCAGGCGCGCGCGCAGGGCGTCGCCCGACAGGCGGTCGCCCTGGCGAAAGAAGAACGTGTGCCCGGCCACATAGGAAGTCGGTGTCAGCCGATACAGCGCCGTGGTCGCGGGCACGACCAGCACGTCGATCGCCGCATTCGAATCGCGCGTGATCAGCCGGTACAGCGCTTCGAGGCGATCCGACACGAGGTCCTGGTGCGGCGACAGGATGTCGTACGGCAGCGTCTCCCAGTCGGGGAACGTGCGCACCGCGAGCTGCGCATCGAAATACGGCAGCTCGTCGACGAGGCGCTGTGCGTCAAGCGCGTCGGCGCAGATCACGCATGCGAGCTGGCCGCGGGCGCGCAACCGCGCCGCGTACCGGGCGATCAGCAGCGCGTCGCCCGATCCGGGCGGGCGCGGCAGCGCAAAGCGATTCCCCGCCGCGATGTCGGGCAGCGCAAGGTTGATGCGAGAAGCCGGAGCCAGCGTGTTCAAATCGAAGGCCACAAACAAGTCGCGGCAGCCGATTCCACCATCCGGCCGCCGCGAACGCACGGCTATTATAGGTCCGACCTCGCAGCGAAATCCCCAATTGAACGTCGCTCCGCGCCTGTACGGACTCATCCCTGCCGCCGGCAGCGGTGCGCGCATTGGTGGCGACACCCCGAAGCAGTACGTGCCGCTCGGTCCCCTGAGCATGCTCGAGCACTCGATCGCTGCGCTGGCGGCGGATGCACGGGTCGGCGAAATCCTTGTCGTCGTGGCGCCGGATGACGAGCGCCACCGTGCGTTCCGCCCGCAGGCAGGAGTGCGCTTCGCCGCGCTCGGCGGCGCATCGCGTGCCGCATCGGTGCGCAACGGCCTGCGCGCGCTCGACGCGGACAACGGCGACTGGGTGCTGGTGCACGATGCGGCGCGACCCTGCCTCGCGCGCGACGACCTGTCGCGCCTGATCGACGCGGTGCTGGGCGATGAAGTGGGAGGACTGCTCGCGCTTCCGCTGGCGGACACGCTGAAGCGCGAGCGCGACGGTCGCGTCGAGACCACGGTCGCGCGCGACGCGCTGTGGCGGGCGCAGACGCCGCAGATGTTTCGCTGCGGAGTCCTGCTGCGCGCACTGGACGCTGTCGATCTGGACACCATCACCGACGAGTCCAGTGCGGTCGAGCGGCTCGGCTTGCGACCGCGGCTGGTGCAGGGTTCGGCCAGCAACATGAAGGTGACGACCAGCGACGATTGGGCGCTGGCCAGCGCGATCCTCAGGGGTCAGGGGCGGATCACATGAAGTTCCGGGTCGGGCAGGGTTTCGATGTTCATGCGCTCGTGGCCGGGCGCAGGCTGGTGCTGGGAGGAGTGGAGATTCATTTCTCGCACGGTTTGCTCGGGCATTCGGACGCCGACGTGCTGCTGCACGCGATCACCGACGCCTTGCTCGGCGCGGCCGGACTCGGCGACATCGGCCGTATGTTTCCGGATACCGACGCGCGCTACGCCGGCGCCGACAGCCTCGGCCTGCTGAAGACGGCGGCCGAGCGAGTCGTCGCGGCGGGCTGGCGGATCGAGAACATCGACAGCACGGTCATCGCGCAGCAACCGAAGATCGCACCCTATGTGGACGCGATGCGGGCGCGCGTCGCCGCCGCGCTCGGGTTGCCGGTCGAGGCAATCGGGATCAAGGGCAAGACGACCGAGAGGCTCGGCTTCGCCGGGCGCGGCGAGGGAATTGCGGCGCAGGCGGTCGCGCTGCTCGTGCGTGATTAAGCCGTTAGCGGCAGGCGCAACTGCGCTCGCAGCCCGCGCGGCGTGTTGGCCGTCAACGCCAGCGCCCCACGGTGCATGCGCGCGATGCGCTCGACGATCGGCAGCCCGAGGCCGGCTCCCTTGACGTTGCCGCGCGCGCTGTCGCCGCGCTCGAATGGCCGCAGCAGGCGATCGATGCGGTCGGGAGCGATTCCTTCACCCAGGTCGGCGATTTCCAGGATGGCGCCGTCCCTGTCCCGACGGACGGCAACCAGCAGCCGCAGCCGGCCGTCGTCGCTGCGGCCGTAATGGTGCGCATTGATCAGCAGGTTCGTCACCGCGCGCTGCAGTTCCGTCGCATACCCATCGATCTGGACATCGGGAGCGATTTCCCGCTTCAGGTCGACGTCGGGCCGCGCGTCGAAGCGCCCCTGGTGGATTGCCTCCTCGACCAGTTGCGACAGGTCTACGCGCTCGGCGGGCCGCTGCGGCCGCGTCCGCGCATAGTCGAGGAACTGCCCCACGATCGCGTCCATCTGCTCGAGGTCGCCGATCATGGACTGGCGCGTCTCCTCCGGCAGATCGTTCATCTCGACCTCCAGACGCAACCGCGTCAGCGGCGTGCGCAGGTCGTGCGAGATGCCGGCGAGCAGCACGGCGCGGTCCTGCTCGAGCTTGCCCAGGTCGCTGACCATCCGGTTGAAGCTCAGGTTGACCGTGCGGATCTCGGCAGGGCCGGTTTCGGGCAGCGGCGCCGGGCGGCGCCCGGCGCCGAGTTCGCGCGCGGCGCGCGACAGCTGCTGCAACGGCCGGTTGACGAGACGTGTGATGGCCACCGCGGCAAACAGCGACAGCAGCGTGGCGACGACCGCCCAGCCGATCCATTGGGTGCCGAAGGCCCGGGTCAGCAGTTCGCGCTCGATGTAGACCCAGTAGGCGTCGCCTTCCAGATCGAAACTCACCCAGACGCCGGGCACCCCGTTGACTTCGCCCCCGATGCGCGTCTGCGGGCCCAGCTGCGCGCGCACCTTCTCGTCGACGATGGGCACGATCGCAAGGTCGGGCAAGGGCGCGACCTCATCGGTCGGCTCCAGCGGCACCACGCGGATGCCGACGTTCTCCGCCAGTTCGGCCAGCAGCTGGCGGCGCTCCGACGGGTCCGAGTAAAGCAGCGCCGCGCGCGTGATGTTGACGACCGACACGACCTGCTGGGCGATGCGCTGTGCGCGCGGCTCGCGCTCGAACACGCGAAAGCTCTGCAGCCAGGCAAGCAGGCTGGCGATGATCAGCAGCAGGATCAGGAGAAACGTGCGCCAGAACAGGCTCGGCGAGCGGAATCTCAATCTAGGTCTGCCCGTCCGGAATGAACACGTAGCCCAGACCCCAAACGGTCTGGATGTACTTCGGTTTGGACGGATCGGGCTCGATCATCTTGCGCAGGCGCGATATCTGCACGTCGAGCGAACGGTCGAACGCCTCGTATTCGCGGCCGCGCGCCATCTCCATCAGCTTCTCGCGCGACAGCGGCGTGCGCGGATAGCGCGCGAACACCTTGAGCACCGCGAATTCGCCCGTCGTCAGCGGCACCGGTTCGCCATGCCGGGTCAGCGTGCGGGTTGCCAGGTCCAGGACGAAGTCGCCGAACTCCATCGTCTTCGGTTCCTGCGACGGCGCGCCGGGCACCTCGTCGGCGCCCTTGCGGCGCAGGAGCGCGTTGACGCGGGCCAGCAGTTCGCGCGGATTGAACGGCTTGGGCAGGTAATCGTCCGCTCCCATCTCGAGGCCGACGATCCGATCGACGTCCTCGCCCTTGGCCGTGAGCATGATGATGGGCGTCGTGTCGCCGGCACCTCGCAGGCGGCGCAGGATCGACAGGCCGTCCTCGCCGGGCAGCATCAGGTCGAGGATCAGCACATCGAAGCGCTCGCGCAGCCATAGCTTGTTCATTGCCTGGCCGCTCTCGGCGGTATAGACGGTGAAACCGTTGTCGGTCAGGTAGCGACGCAGCAGGTCGCGCAGCCGTGGGTCGTCATCGACGACGAGGAGTTTGGGTGGGCCTGAACGTTGCATGATCGCAATCCTGGTCGCGCCGGCGCGATGCTACGGGGAGCCGCATGCCGGCCAAGCCTGATCGACAAAGTGTTACAGAATTTACCGCGCCGGCCGCCGGTTTTCGTGCCGGAATGCGGCCATTGGCGCGTTGAGCGCCTAACATTGCTGTCGTGAATCGGGGCTCCTTCATGCGTCTGCGCGCGATCCTCGCTGCCAGCCTGCTGCTTGCGGTGGCTGGCGTGCACGCGCAGGGCGCGCGCGACGAGGCGCTGCGGCAGATGACGCCGGAACAGCGCGAGCGGCTATGGCAGTCGATGACGCCGCAGCAGCGGGCCGAGTTCTGGCGCCAGTTGACGCCCGAACAGCGGCAGTCCATCCGCCAGCAGATGTCGCCCGCGCAGCAGGAGGCGATGCGGCAGCGGATGATCGACGAGCGGCAACGCCGGATGCAGCAGGGAGCCGCACCCGCCGGTCCGGAAGCAAGCGCACCCGCCCCGGAGGGGCCCTTGATCCGGCCAGGACCGGGCCCGCGCCGCTGGTCGCTCGAGGAGCGGCAGCGGCTGCGTGAGCAGATCCTCGAGTCAGCGCGCGACCTGCGCGAACCGCCGCCCCAGATGCGCATGGAGCATCGCAAGGGCCGCGAGCGGTGACGCGGGGCCCGGGGTCCCTCGGCTCCGGTAGCGCCGCTGAACCGCACGGCTAGAATCGGCGCGCGCTTGCGCACCCTGGCGCGGCGCCGCGCGCGTGCATCCTGATCCTCTTCCGACGATCCTTGCTGTCGACACCGCGACCGACGTCTGTTCGGTCGCGCTGCTCCGCGCCGGTCGCGTCGAGGAGCGCTGCGAACCTGTCGGTCACCGGCACTCAGAGCGCGTGCTGCCGATGGTGCAGGATGTGCTGGCGCATGCCGCGGTCGATCTGACGGCGTGCGATGCGCTGGCGTTCGGCGCGGGGCCCGGCGCGTTCACCGGACTGCGGATCGCCTGCGGCGTCGTGCAGGGCCTTGCCTACGGCGCCGGCAAACCGGTGATTGCGGTCGGCAACCTGGAGGCGCTCGCGCTGGCCGCGTTGCGGCAGGACCCGCAGGCGCAACGCGTGCTGTGCGCCAACGATGCGCGAATGCGCGAAGCCTACGTCGCGGTTTATGAGCGGGAGGGCGACAGGGCGGCCGAGCGGCTTGCGCCTGCGCTACTCGCCGCTCGTGACCTCGGCGGACTGATCGAGCGCTGGGCGCCCGACGTCGTTGCGGGGGATGCCCCGACCACCTTCGCGGATGAACTGGCGCTCGCCGCCGAGGTAGTGCGGCTTGTGCCGATGCGTGCGACGGCGGCGTCGGTCGCCGCCTGCGCGATCCACAAATGGCGCGCCGCGGGGGCGGTCGAACCAGCGCGCGCCGCGCCCCTTTACGTGCGGGACCACGTCGCGCTGACGATCGAAGAGCGGCGCGTCCGGCGGGGGTCCCCGGCATGAGCGCGGTCGTGCGTCCGGTCGAAGACCGGTTCGTGCCGATGCAGGTCGAGGATCTCGACGAAGTGATGGCGATCGAGAACGACCTGTATCCGTTTCCGTGGACGCGCGGAAACTTCCGCGACTCTCTCAGCGCCGGCTATAGCGCCTGGACCCTGCGCAACGGCGGCGGCGAACTGATCGCGTATGCGGTGGTGATGATTGCGCTCGATGAGGCGCACCTGCTCAACCTGTCGGTGAAGCGCGGCTGGCAGAGGCGCGGCCACGGATGGCGCATGCTCGATTACATGGCATCGGTGGCGCGCGATCACGGCGCGCGATCGATGCTGCTCGAGGTTCGTCCCAGCAATGCCACCGGTCAGCATCTGTACGCGAACTACGGCTTCGAGCGCATCGGCCGGCGCCGCGACTACTACCCGGCAGTGGGCGGTCGCGAGGACGCGATCGTGATGCGCATCGCGCTGTAACGGGCGTTCGATGGATCTGCGCCGCGCTCGTCTGTGGGAGGCGATGAACGTCGGGCCGCGCTGGGAGCTGCGCGATTCCGTTGCCGCGCCGTCGGTCGCGGCGCCGCCCACGACCGGTTCGGCGGCCGACGCGCGCGCAGAGGCGATCCGGCGCATGGACTGGAACGCCCTGGAGCAGGCCGTGGCCGGCTGCACCGCCTGTGTGTTGTGCAAGACACGCAAGCAGACCGTCTTCGGTGTCGGCAACCGGCGTGCGCACTGGATGATCGTCGGCGAGGCACCCGGGGCCGAAGAGGATGCGAAAGGGGAACCCTTCGTCGGCCAGGCCGGTCGCCTGCTCGACAACATGCTGGCGGCGGTCGGAATGTCGCGGACCGGCGAGGACGGGCATGCGGTCTACATCGCCAACGTCCTGAAGTGCCGTCCGCCCGGCAATCGCAATCCCGAGCCGGGCGAAGTCGACTCGTGCGAACCGTACCTGCTGCGGCAGGTTGCGCTGATCGAACCGCGACTGATCCTCGTGATGGGCCGCTTCGCCGCGCAGTCGCTGCTCGGCACCGATGCCACGATCGCCAGTCTGCGCGGGCGGGTGCATTCGATCGAGGTCGAAATGCGGATGATCCCGGTGATCGTGACCTACCACCCGGCCTATCTTCTGCGCAACCTGGCCGACAAGGCAAAGTCGTGGGCCGATCTGTGCCTTGCGCGTGAGGTCTACGCGCGCGGCTGACCGATCAGCGAGACCGAATCGAACTGGCGCTGGTTGTAGCGGTGGCGCAGCATGATCAGCGCCATCACGACCGCGACGAACAGGCCGAACAGCACGATGATGGTCTGGATCCGCAGATCGAACCAGATCAGCGCCGCGTACACGCCGAGCATCACGAGGATGCTGAGGTTCTCGTTGAAGTTCTGCACCGCGATCGAATGCCCCGCCGACAGCAGCACGTGACCGCGGTGCTGCAGCAGGGCGTTCATCGGCACGACGAAGTATCCGGCCAGCGCGCCGACGACGACCATCAGCGCGGACGCCACCAACACCGCCGGGCTCAGGTGCAGCGCTCCCAACGCCACGCCGCCGCTGCGCAGCGATGAAAAATCGATCAGCGCCATCGAGATGACGACCACGCCCATTGCGATCCCGACCGGCAGCACCGTCAGCGAGCGCTTCAGCGACACGCGCGCGGCCGCCCATACCGAGCCAAGCGCGATGCCGATCGCGACGACTGCCTGCATCATCGCGCCCTGCGACAGCGACAGATTCAGCACCTGCTCGCACCACTTGAGGATGATGAACTGCAGCGTCGCCCCCGCGCCCCAGAAGAGGGTCGTGACGGCGAGCGAGATCTGCCCCAGCTTGTCACGCCACAGCGTGGTCACGCAGTGGCCGAAATCGAACACGAGTCGCCACGGCGAACGCTCCTGCCGCGGATAGCGTGCGCCGGTGTCGGGAATGCGGGTGTTGATGTACGCAGCGACCGCGTACACCAGCGCGATCACCCCGATCGCGGCCTCGCCCGGCTGGTCGATGTCGAAGTCGAGCAGCGGCATATCGAACGCCATCAGCGAGGCCGCCACCTGCTGCGAGACGAGCACGCCGCCGACCACGAACCCGAGGATGATCGAGCCGACGGTGAGTCCCTCGATCCAGCCATTGGCGATCACGAGCTTTTCCGGCG
>JBAIYN010000296.1:0-1699 GCA_037915775.1 Burkholderiales bacterium
TTCCTGCAACCCACGGAGCAGGCGATCGGTCGCGGCGAGGCGATCTTCAACGACACCACCTTCGTGATCCACGACGTGCCCGGGCTGAACAGCGTCCCGAGCGATCCGCTCTACAATCCGGGCGATCCGTTCGCGGGGCGGGACGTCGTCGGTGGATGCGGCATCTGCCACAACAACCCGAACATCGGCAATCACTCGACGTCGCTGCCGATTAACATCGGTGTCACCATGGCGCAGCCGACGAACAACGATGGGTCGCCGAACAACGTCCTCGACATCGCGAACCTCCCCGTGTACACGCTCGAGAACACGAAGACTGCCGCGACGGTGAAGGTGACTGACCCCGGGAGGGCCATGGTCAGTGGCGAGTGGACGGACATCGGGAAGACAAAGGGTCCGATGCTGCGCGGGCTCGCGGGGCGCGCGCCCTACTTCCACAACGGCTCGGCACGCGACCTGACTGCGGTGGTGAACTTCTACAACACGCGGTTCGACATCGGGCTCACACCGCAGCAGGTGAGCGACCTGGTCGCGTTCCTCCGCGCGCTCTGAGCCCGCGCCGCCGGCCTGAGCTCAACGAGATGTGGAGCAGGAGGAGGACGATGACCTGCCACAAGGTCGTCCGGTACGCGGCGAGCACCTGCCGGCGTGCCCAATCGGACTGAATCGAAAGGAGAACGTTGATGAAGCTACACGTTGCCCCACCATCACCGCGCGCGTTCAAGGTGCTCGCGGTTGCCCGTCACCTCGGAATCGACTTCGAGCTGGCCCCCGTCGACCTGCTGAACGGCGCGAACCAGCGCCCCGAATTCGTCGCGTTGAACCCCAACAGGAAGATGCCGGTGCTCGAAGACGATGGGTTCGTCCTGTGGGAATCAAACGCCATCACCCAGTATCTCGCGTCGAAGAAGCCTGAAGGCGGCCTGTTGCCGTCCGATCCGCGTGGTCGCGCCGACGTGTCGCGCTGGCAGTTTTGGGAAAACGCCCATTGGGATCCGGCGTGCAGCACGTTGGTCTTCGAGCACTTGGTGAAGAAACTCTTCGGTCAGGGAGATGCCGATCCGGCGCAGGTCAAGAAGGGCGAGGAGGAAGTGCGACGCTTCGGTGGTGTGCTGAACGGCTGGTTGGCAGGACGCCGCTTCCTGTGCGGTGACCACCTCACGCTTGCCGACTTTACGGTGGGGGCGTGGCTGAACTACGCGGAGCGGGCGCAGTATCCGATCGACGACTTTCGAGAGATCGCACGCTGGTACGCCGGCTTGCGAGAGCTGCCGGCCTGGCGCGCATCGATCGTTGCCCCGCCGTTCTAGGGCCTGCGGCCAGCATGGTTCTATGACCTGCTCCCCTCCCTCGACGGGGCTCGGGACAGGGTTGGGTCGCTGCGGGCTGCCAAGTCCGACAGGGTCCTAGGACGGGCGGTCAATCTCGGTTCGGCGGTACCCGCCAAACACGCCGTTGATGGTGGAGACATAGAAAGGCCGGCACCTCTGCACGCGCCTGGGGGTGCGTTTGCCAAACGCGGGTCCCTGCTTCCAATAGCGGTGGCAGGCGCGTAAGGCCGATCGATAGACGCCCGGTCTTGTGGAGGAGCGGACGAAATCGGAAGACCCTGATCGGCTGGCCGATGACAAGCCCAAGCCACGAACGTTGCGCCTTGGCTCGCCGGGCGGATCCGTCGTCATGCGACGAACGCAACAGA
>JBAIYN010000250.1:0-2959 GCA_037915775.1 Burkholderiales bacterium
TGGGCGCTGGCGAAGATCATCGCGATCGTGTTGCCGCTGCTCGTCTGCGTGGCGTACCTGACGCTGTGGGAGCGCAAGCTGATCGGCTGGATGCACATCCGCCTCGGCCCGAACCGCGTCGGCTACGGCGGGCTGCTGCAGCCGTGGGCCGATGCCGTCAAGCTGATTTTCAAGGAAGTGATCGCGCCGACCCAGGCCGACAAGCCGCTGTATTTCCTCGCGCCGATGCTGGTGATGATGCCGGCGCTGGCGGCGTGGGCGGTGATCCCGTTCGGACCGGGGGTGGTGCTGGCAGACATCAACGCGGGGCTGCTGTTCGTGATGGCGGTGACCTCGGTCGGTGTGTACGGCGTCATCATCGCCGGTTGGGCCAGCAACTCGAAGTACTCGTTCCTCGGCGCGCTGCGCGCCTCCGCGCAGATGGTCAGCTACGAACTGGCGATGGGGTTCGTGCTGGTCACGGTGCTGCTGGTCGCCGGCACGCTGAACATGACCGGCATCGTCAATGGGCAGAACACGGGCCTATTTGCCGATCGCGGCATCAACGTTCTGTCGTGGAACTGGCTGCCGCTGCTGCCGCTGTTCGTGATCTACGTCGTGTCGGCGGTGGCCGAGACCAATCGCCACCCGTTCGACGTGGTCGAGGGCGAGAGCGAGATCGTCGCCGGCCACATGGTCGAGTACTCGGGCATGGGTTTCGCGGTGTTCTTCCTCGCCGAGTACGCGAACATGATCCTGCTGTCGACGCTGGCGTCGATCATGTTCCTCGGCGGCTGGGCGGCGCCGATCGACCTGGAGAAGTTGCTGGGCGTCACCTTCCCGGCCTGGGTCGGCGCGCTGTCCGCCTGGTTCTGGCTGATCGCCAAGGCGTTCTTCGTCGTATCGCTGTTCATCTGGTTCCGCGCGTCGTTCCCACGCTACCGCTACGACCAGATCATGCGCCTGGGCTGGAAGGTGTTCATCCCGATCACGCTGGTGTGGCTGGTGGTGATCGCGGTCTGGATGCAGACGCCGTGGAATATATGGAAGTAGACCGGGAAACGAGCCGATGGGCGCCGTAGCAGAGTTCTTCAATTCCCTGTTGCTGAAGGAGCTGGTCAAGGGGCTGGCCCTGACCGGCCGCTATCTGTTCTCGCGCAAGATCACGATCCAGTTCCCGGAGGAAAAGACCCCGGCCTCGCCGCGCTTCCGCGGGCTGCACGCGCTGCGGCGCTATCCGAACGGCGAAGAGCGCTGCATCGCCTGCAAGCTGTGCGAAGCGGTCTGCCCGGCGCTGGCGAGCACGATCGAGAGCGAGCAGCGCGCCGACGGCACGCGCCGCACCACCCGCTACGACATCGACCTGACCAAGTGCATCTTCTGCGGCTTCTGCGAGGAGAGCTGCCCGGTCGATTCGATCGTCGAGACGCATATCTCCGAATACCACGGCGAGAAGCGCGGCGACCTGTATTACACGAAGGAAATGCTGCTGGCGATCGGCGATCGCTACGAGAAGGAAATCGCCGCCGCGCGCGCGGCCGATGCGCGCTACCGATAACGCATGGACACCAACACCTCACTGTTCCTGGTCTTCTCGGCGATCCTGCTTGCCGCGGCGCTGCGCGTGATCACCGCGCGCAACCCGGTGCACGCGGTGCTGTTCCTGGTGCTGGCGTTCTTCTCCGCCGCCTGCCTGTGGATGCTGCTGCAGGCCGAGTTCCTGGCGATCGCGCTGGTGCTGGTTTACGTGGGCGCGGTGATGGTGCTGTTCCTGTTCGTCGTGATGATGCTCGACATCAACGTCGATCGGCTGCGCGAGGGATTCTGGCGCCACTTTCCTCTCGCGGCCGCGGTCGGCGTGGCGATCGCGCTGCAGCTGTGGCTCGTGCTGTCGCACGGCGGCTGGCAGTTCCTGCGCGAGCCGCGGCCGGGCATGCCCAAGGGCGCCAACATCGAAGTGCTGGGCGTGCTGACCTTCACCGACTACGTGTATCCGCTGCAGATCGCGGGGGTGATCCTGCTGGTGGCGATCATCGCGGCGATCGCGCTGACGCTGCGGCGGCGCAAGGACAGCAAGTACCAGAAGCCGTCACAGCAGGTGAAGGTCCGGCGCGGGGAGCGCGTGCGGCTGGTATCGATGCCCGCGAATGGCGACGCCCGCCAGAGCGGCAAGCCTTGAGCGGGCGGACGGAGAGGGGAGCAGACGACAACAATGGTTTCACTTTCCTGGTACCTGGGAGTCGGTGCGCTGCTGTTCGCGATCAGCGTGATCGGCATCTTCCTGAACCGCAAGAACCTGATCGTGCTGCTGATGGCGATCGAACTGATGCTGCTTGCCGTCAACATCAACTTCATTGCGTTCTCGCACTACCTCGGCAACCTGCACGGCCAGGTGTTCGTGTTCTTCATCCTGACCGTGGCCGCCGCCGAGTCGGCAATCGGCCTGGCGATCCTGGTCGTGCTGTTCCGGAATCTCTCGACGATCAACGTCGACGAGCTCGATGCGCTGAAGGGTTGACCGCGTGACGTCGATGCAGAAGCTCTACCTGCTGGTGCCGCTCGCGCCGCTGATCGGGTCGATCGTCGCCGGGCTGTTCGGCCGCACGATCGGCCGTGCCGGCGCGCACACGGTGACGATCCTCGGCGTGCTGGTGGCGACGATCGCCTCGTTCATCGTGTTCGTCGACGTGATCAAGGGGACGAACTTCAACGGCAACGTCTACACGTGGACGACGGTCGGCGACCTGACCCTGTCGATCGGGTTCCTGATCGATCCGCTGACCGCGACCATGATGCTGGTCGTCACCTTCGTGTCGCTGATGGTGCACATCTACACGATCGGCTACATGGCGGACGACCCCGGCTACCAGCGCTTCTTCTCGTACATCTCGCTCTTCACGTTCAGCATGCTGATGCTGGTGATGAGCAACAACTTCCTGCAGCTGTTCTTCGGCTGGGAGGCGGTCGGCCTGGTTTCGTA
>JBAIYN010000491.1:0-3272 GCA_037915775.1 Burkholderiales bacterium
GCTCGGATATGTCGAGGCCCTCGCGCCACGAGCGCGGGCTGGATGCGGCTTCGGGCGCACCGGGCTGTCCGCGCGTCATCGCCGTGCGGATCGCGTCGCCGGGCGCCAGATCACTGGCGAGAATCGCATCGCGCCGGTGCACGTTGTCCTCGATCGCAAACAGTTGCCCCGGCCATTGCTCGAGGGGGGCCTGGTCGCGGATCAGCGCGGCGATCTGGTCGATGCGCTCCGGCGTCAGGCGCGGTATCGCCCAGCCGTTCACGAGCAGCGCCGGTGCCTGATCGCCCATGCCGGTGCACGACGTCGTGTCCACCGACACCAGATGGTCTTCGGACACCTTGCCGCGCTCGATCCACAGCTGTGTGCACAGGCGCTCCAGCAGCGGCTCGCTGCCGGCCATGCGGTCGATGATGTTGTCGGAGAAGCGAACCCGATAACGCCCGGCCGGCTTCAGGTGCAGGAAGCTGTAGAACCCTGCTACGCCTTCCACGCGCGCACGCGGCAGCTTGACCGCCGCCGCGATGTAGCTGATCGCCTCGGGCGGAATCCAGCCGTCGGGCTCCTGCGTCTCGCGCAGGATCTGCACCAGACGGGTGCGCGCCGCGCCGTGGCGTTGCAGGATCGGATCGAGGCGGGCTGCGAGTTCGGAGGCAGGCGTCATGACACGACGCCATGTTGCCGCAATCGCGCGCGCGTCGGCGCCGATGTCGCAGTTACGGATGACGGAGGTCAAACCCCGTCGATGCGCGATGCGGCTTCGCGTCGCGCTGACGCACTAGCCGAGCTTGGCCAGAACCCGCGCCAGGCGCTCGATACGCGCCTCCTGGCGCTCGCGCTGGTCGGTCGAGAACTGCGGGTGCTGGATCGCGCAGGCCATCAGTTCGTAAAAGGCCTTGTCGAGCGCCTTGCGCGCGGCGGACAGCTGCTGCGCGATCTCCTCGCAGTCGTTGCCGGCCTCGACCATCGACTGCACGCCGCGGATCTGCCCCTCGACGCGCTTCAGTCGCAGAACCAGATCGCGGCGCGCCTCGTCGGCACTTCTTTGCTCGGCCATCGATTAAGCGCAGGCTGCGCGCGTGGCGGGCACGCCGAGCTTCTTCAGGATCCACCCGAGGGGGCAGACGTTGGTGAAGCCGTACTGCAGCAGGTTGGCGCCGACGAAAGCGGTGAAGGCAAGCCACCACTTGGACACGAACACCGGGCTGCCCTCGACGCCGAGCGCGAGCGACAGCAGGATGAAGGTGCCGGCGAAAACCCGGATGTAGCGGTCGATGGTCATATCAAGCTCCTTGGGGGTGGGGTTGAACCGGAGGGGTCGCGCAGCGGCGCTCGGCTTCCTGGCGCCACGTGGCCGCGTAGTGCAGAACCGGGATCACGATCAGCGTCAGCGCGGTCGACACGAAGATGCCGAACAGCAGCGAGATCGCCAGGCCGTTGAAGATCGGGTCGTCGAGAATGAACAGCGCGCCGAGCATCGCCGCCACCGCGGTCAGCACGATCGGCTTGGCGCGCACCGCGGCGGCGTCGATCGTCGCCTGCTGCAGGTCGCCGCACTCGCCGAGGCGCTGGTGGATGAAGTCCACCAGCAGGATCGAGTTGCGCACGATGATGCCGGCGAGCGCGATCATGCCGATCATCGAGGTGGCAGTGAACTGCGCACCGAGCAGCGCGTGCCCCGGCAGCACGCCGATGATCGTCAGCGGGATCGGCGCCATGATGATCAGCGGCGTCAGGTACGAGCGGAACTGCGCGACCACCAGCAGGTAGATCAGGATCAGCCCGACGCCGTAGGCGATGCCCATGTCGCGGAACGTCTCGTACGTGATCTGCCATTCGCCGTCCCACTTCAGGCCGAACGCGCGGTAGCGGTCCGACGGCTGCGCGATCCAGTGCTCGACGAGCGGCAGTCCGCCCGGCGTGGCGATCTTCGAGATGCCGTCGCGCAGCGCGAACACGCCATACAGCGGCGAGTCGGTCTTGCCCTTGCCGCCGGCCACGTCGCCGACCACGTAGACGACCGGCTGCAGGTCCTTGCGATAGATGATCCGCTCGGCCGGCAGCGTCACCGGGTGCACCAGTTCCGCCAGCGCAACGTCGTACGACTGGCCTTTCTCGTCCTGCCCGCGCAGCCGCAGCTTCAGCACGTCGTCCAGCCGGCCCATCTTCTCCGGCGCCAGCGCGACGCGCACCGGCACTGCGTACTTGCTGCCGTCGTGCAGCGGCGTGATGTCCTCGCCCGCCAGCGCGAGCTGCGCGGTGCGCGCGACCTCGGCCACCGGAATGCCGTACAGCGCCGCCTTGGCGGCGTCCACGCGCAGCACGATGCGCCGGCTCGGATCGAGCGTGGTGTCGTCGATCGCGACGATGTCCGGCGTGGCCTCGAAGACGGCGCGCACCTTCTTGGCAAGCTCGATCTGCGCGCTGTAGTTCGGCCCGTAGATCTCCGCCACGATGGGACTCAGCACCGGCGGGCCGGGCGGCACCTCGACCACCTTGATGTCCGCGCCCGTGCGCTTCGCGATCGCCTGCAATGCCGGCAGCACCGCCTGCGCGATCTCGTGGCTCTGGCGGTCGCGCTTGTGCTTGTCGACCAGGTTCACCTGCAGGTCGCCGACCTCGCCGCCGGATCTGAGGTAGTACTGGCGCACCAGCCCGTTGAAGTTGATCGGCGCCGCCAGCCCCGCATAGGCCTGGATGCTCGTGACCTCCGGCAGCTTGGCCACTTCGGCCGCGAGTTCGCGCAGCACGGCATCGGTGCGCTCGACCGCGGTGCCGGTCGGCATGTCGACCACGACCTGGAACTCGCTCTTGTTGTCGAACGGCAGCATCTTCATCACGACCAGCTTCAGCGGCACCAGCACCACCGACAGCACGATCGCCAGGCCGATGCCGACCCACAGCATGCGGCGGTTCCGCCGGCCGGCGTCCTCGCGCAGGAACGGCGTCATCACGCGCGTGAAGAAGCTCGCCAGCCGCTGGGACAGCTTGTCGGCCGACGCCGGCGCCGCATGGCTGCCGAAATGCTTGTGCAGCAGGCGCAAGGCGAGCCACGGCGTGACGACGAACGCGATCGCCAGCGACAGCAGCATGCCCATCGACGAATTGATCGGGATCGGCGCCATGTACGGGCCCATCAGCCCGGTCACGAACGCCATCGGCAGCAGCGCGCCGATCACCGTCAGCGTCGCCAGGATGGTCGGGCCGCCGACCTCGTCGACCGCGCGCGGGATCATTTCGGTCGGCGCCGAGTGGTCGAACACCGAGCGCCGGTG
>JBAIYN010000641.1:0-1624 GCA_037915775.1 Burkholderiales bacterium
CGTGTCGCGCAGCTTGTCGATCGCCTCCAGGATCGTGTTCAGCGCGGTGTCGACGCCGATCGCCATGTCGGTGCCGTAGACGTCGTTGTCGATCGAGCCGGGGATGCCGATCACCGGCAGGCCGAGCCGGTGCAGCGCGAGCAAGGCGCGCATCGTGCCGTCGCCGCCGATCGCCACCAGCGCGCCGATGCCGCGGCTGCGCAGCTGCGCCAGCGCCGCCTGCTGCGCCTCGGGCTGCGCGAACTGCGGGTAGCGGGCGGTCTGCAGCACGGTGCCGCCGCGCTGCAGGATGCCGCCGACGTCGCGCGCCCCGAGCTCGCGGATCTCGCCTTGCGCGAGCCCCTCGAAGGCCCGCTGCACGCCGTGGGGCCGCAGCCCGAGGTCGAGCGCGGTGCGCACCACCGCGCGCACGGCGGCGTTCATGCCCGGCGCGTCGCCGCCCGCGGTCAGGACCGCGATTCCGCCGGCCGGGGGGCTTTTGATTTGGGTCAAGCTCGGTCCTCCTTCCGGGTACGGGCGCTGCAGGATAACGCTATCATGGTGCGCCGGACATGGACGCCAATGCCCTGGGAGAGTAAGTGATGCAGCGATTCCTCGTTGTCGCAGCCTGGTTGTTCGCCCTCTCCGCAGTCCTCCTCCCCCCCGGCATCGCAAGCGCGCAGGACCTGAACGACAACGAGACCTGCCTGGGCTGCCACGGCAACGAAGGCTTCTCGGCGCCGGGCGCCGACGGCAAGCCGCGCGACCTGCACGTCTTCGCCGACAAGTTCGGCAAGAGCGTGCACGGCAAGCGCCTTTGCGTGGAGTGCCACAAGAACATCACCGCGATCCCGCACGAGGCCGGCACCCAGGTGCGCGTGAGCTGCGTCGAGTGCCACGAAAGCCAGTGGAAGAGCGCGCAGCTGGAGGGCAAGAACAAGGAAGCCGAGCGCATGGGCGCCGTGGTCGGCATGATCGACCGCTACATGAAGTCGATCCACGCGCGCCCGAACCGCGAGGACCAGTCGCGCACCAACGCCACCTGCTACAACTGCCACGACGCGCACTACGTCTATCCCGCCGGCAGCGCGGAGCGCACCGAGTGGCGCCTGAACCTGCCGAACACCTGCGGCAAGTGCCACGCCAGGCAGCGCGAGGAATACGCGACCTCGGTGCACGGCAAGGCGGTGCTCGAGGACAAGAACGCCTACGCGGCCGTGTGCTCCGACTGCCACAGCACGCACGACGTCGAGTCGCCCGCCAAGACCTCCGCCAAGCTCGCCATCGTGAAGAACTGCGGCAACTGCCACGCCGAGAGCCTGAAGACCTACACCGGCACCTACCACGGCCAGGTCAACACGCTGGGCTATGCGTACACCGCCAAGTGCTACGACTGCCACGGCAGCCATACGATCAAGCGCGTGAGCGACACCGCCTCCAGCGTGCATCCGGAGAACCGGCTCAATACCTGCCAGAAGTGCCACAAGGACGCGACCGAGGGCTTCGTCACCTTCGAGCCGCACGCGACGACGCACGACTTCAAGCGCTACCCGCAGGTCTGGCTCGCCTCCAAGTTCATGATCGCGCTGCTCGCGGGCGTGTTCCTGTTCTTCTGGTCGCACACCGCGCTCTGGTTCTACCGCGA
>JBAIYN010000533.1:0-1870 GCA_037915775.1 Burkholderiales bacterium
ATCGTGAAGTCGTCGCCGATCATGAAGCGGCGCGTGGCCAGGTGCGCATCCAGTATCTGCAGCAAGGGTGCGGACGTTGCACGCGACTGCTCGATCAGCGCCGCATTGCGCTGCATCTGGGGCGTGCGGATCAACTGCATGAATGCATCACGTCCGGCAGGGTTGAGCGTGGTCTGCTGCCAGTCCATCCAGCGCTCGGCGTCGAAGCGCGGCTCCAGATCGTCCGGGTACAGCCGGCCCGGCGCGTATTTCGCGGCGAGGTAGCGCACGATCGCGTTCGACTCCCACAGCACGAAGCCCTCGTCGTCGATCACCGGCACCAGCCGGTTCGGATTCAGCGCGCCGTACCAGTCGGTACCGACCAGGCCGAAGCTGCCGCCCGCGTCGATGCGCTCGAAGGCGACGCCGGCCTCCTGCGCGGCCCAGACGACCTTCTGCACGTTGATCGAGCTGAGCCGGCCCCAGATCTTCAGCATCAGGCTCGCTCCCTGATCAGATCGGCCAGCGTCCGCACTCCGCGTTCGATCGCGGCCGGCGGCACGGTGACGAAGGAAAGCCGCAGCGTGTTGCGCGCCGGCGATAGCGCGTAGAACGGTTCGCCGGGTACATAGACGACGCTGCGCTCGATCGCGCGCGCCAGCATCGCGGTCGCATCGACCTGCGCCGGCAGCGTCAGCCAGACGAACATGCCGCCGTCGGGACGCGTCCAGTCGACGCCCGCCGGCATCGACTGCTCGAGCGCGGCCAGCATCACGCGGCATTGTTCCGCGTAACGCGCGCGCACGCGTGCCAGATGATCGGGAAAGTCGGCGGCGGACACGATGCGCAGCGCGGCGCGCTGCGACAGCGTGGCGGTGTGCAGGTCGGTCGCCTGCTTCAGCCGCACCAGAAGATCGATGCACGCGCGCGGCGCGACCACGTAGCCGAGGCGCAGGCCGGGGGCAAGGACCTTCGAGAACGAGCAGATGCGGATCGTCCGCTCAGGCGCCCAGGTGCGCAGGCTCGGCGGCGGCGCGGCGCGATACCACAGCTCACCATAAGGGTCGTCCTCGACCAGCCACAGACCGGTCGCGCGCGCCGATTGCGCGAGCGCGATGCGGCGCTCGACGCTCAGCGTGCGGCCGGTCGGGTTGGAGAAATTCGGCATCACGTAGGCGATGCGGGCATCGCGTGCGAGCGCCCGGTCGATCGCCTGCGGAATCAGCCCGCCGGCGTCGGTCGGGATCGTGCGGAACACGGGCTCGAACACCGAGAACGCCTGCAGCGCCCCCAGGTAGCTCGGCGCTTCGACCAGCAGCGGCGCGCCGGTTTCGGCGAACGCCTTGCCGACCAGGTCGAGCGCCTGCTGGCTGCCGGCAACGATCAGCACCTCGTCGGCATCGGTCGGCGCGCCACGCGCGGTTTCCAATGCGGCGATCCATTCGCGCAGCGGGGCAAAGCCCTCGGTGGTGCTGTACTGCAGACTGGCGGGCCCGTCCTGCGCGAGCACCGCATCGAACGCCGCGCGCATCGCTTCGACCGGGAAGGTTTCCGGCGCCGGCAGGCCACCCGCGAGCGAAATCATGTCGGGCCGCTGCGTGACCTTCAGGATCTCCCGGATCATCGAGCTCTTGACCTGCTCGGTGCGGCGCGCGGGCCGCAGCTCGGCGGCGAGTTTGGTCACGGGTGCGTTCATGTCATCTCTCCCTGGAAGCGGGGGTTTTCACTCGAAGGCCATCCATATTGCAGTCGCGGCGAGCAGCACGCCCATCAGCGCATTGAAGGCACGCAGGCGCGCGCCGCACCTCAGCCAGTCCTTCAGCGCCGCGCCCGCAGCGGCCCAGACGACCAGGCTCGCAGCACAGGCGGCCGAGAACACCGCGCAGATCAC
>JBAIYN010000717.1:0-1593 GCA_037915775.1 Burkholderiales bacterium
AGGCATTGCAGCCGCCGCCGCGCGATTCCTGTCCGATCGCGCCCCATTCGGTCTTCGGCTGGCCGAGATGGCACGACACGCACAGCTCGCGCAGATGGCTGTCGGCGACGCCGTGGCCGAGGTGCGCGGCAGTGGTGATTTCGTGCTCGTTCACGGGCTCGCCGAGTACGCGGCGATCGACGCTGATCACGCCGGCCATCGTCGTCATGATCGAGTTCTCGACGCGCGGCGGAATCCCCAGGTGGCAGCCCGACTGCCCGCAACTGATGCTCGCATCGGCGAGATTGCCGGGCACGAGCACGAGGCCGGCATGCGCGCGCGTTGCATCGAGCGAGAAAGGGTCGCCGCCGTGGCAGGCGGCGCAGCCGATGCGTGCGGGCGCGTGCGCGTCGCCGAGGCCGGCGAGTTTGTCGTGGCAGACGAGGCAGCCTTCGGCGCGACCACGCACCACGGGCAGTGCGGCTGGCGCACCAGCGGTGGCGCGCTGCACCCAGCCCGCGTGCAGATCACCAGGCGCGTCGGGCCAGCGCAGGTGGCGACTGCCGGCTTCGCCCTGCGCGAACAGCCCCACGCCGCACAGCGCGAGATACGAAGCGCCGAGCAGCACGAATGCGCGCCGGGCGCGGCGCGCCCAGTGGGTCGACAGGCGCGGCATCCACCACAGCACGAAGAGCGCAGCGATTGCCGCGGCGGCGATCGTCGCGGGCTGCGCCGCCCATTGCGCGATCTGCTGCACGCCGATGAAGTACCACGGCCCGCGGAACATCGGATCGCGGCCGTCGTGCAGTCCGGGCGAAACGAAGAGTGACGCCGCCACGACCAGCACGACCACTGCCGCGGCGGGCAAGACACGCGGCCGGCGGCTCGGCGGCACCAGCAGCACGAGCGCGGCCAGCGCGGCCAGCGCGATGTGCTGCGCATAGGTGAGTGGCACCGACGCGAACAGGTTGCCGAGGAGGCGCTGCACCTCGCGTGCGTCGGCGTCGCCGCGCAGCACGAAGCCGGACAGCAGCAGCAGCGCAACGATCGGAATCAGCGCGACCGCGGCCGACCATGCGGCGAGCGGGATGCGGCGCGCGGTCGCAGCGCGCAGGCGATCCCAGACGTGCAATGCGCCGAAGACGAGGAACGCCTGCGCGGCCCAATAGTGCGCGTTGCGCACGAAGGACACGAACGGATGCGCGAGCAGCCAGGCGGCGATCGATCCATACGCGTCGCGCGGGTCGAAGTGCGCGGCGAGCAGCGCCCCGCATAGCACTGCCAGCGCAAGCGCCGCGAATGCGAAGTCGAAGAAGAGCGCGGGGCGTGCATCCGATGCGCCGGCCGATTCGCGCGCGGAGGACATTGCGATCACGCGCTGCTCCTGCCCATGGCGCAGGACTATAGCGGCGGCGCGTGCGTGCGCCGGCTGCGCGTCAGGACGATGTGGCCGCTTCCGGTGTCGGCGTGCCGGCGCGCTGCTCCGGCGGCAGCCAGCGCGCGAGCATCGCCTGCAACTCGGCCTGCCGGTAGGGCTTGGGCAGGTATTCGTCCATTCCCGCGGCGAGACAGCGTTCGCGATCGCCCGCCGCCGCGTTGGCGGTGACGGCGACG
>JBAIYN010000390.1:0-5295 GCA_037915775.1 Burkholderiales bacterium
CCGCCGGCCGCACAGCGCCTGGTGCGCGTCACCGAGGCCGTGGTCGCGCGTTCGATGGACTTCCGCTTCCTCGTGCCGATCGTCGGGCTCGGGATCGTCGCGCGCGCCGGCACGCCGATCGCGCAGGACGGCGAGCACGTCTGGCGCGCGCCCTACGACGACACGGTGCTGGTGATGCCGTCGCTGCGGCACCTGCGCCCCGGCAACACGCAGGTACGGCTCGGCCGCTACGACTGAGCGCGGCGCCCGGGCCTCGCGTCGTGTAACGCAGCGCGTTACACATCCGCGCTTCTTTTCGCGCTGTTGACGGCCATCAATCACGGCTGCGGCCGGCGGCGCACGCTCTCTTCCGGTTTTGACGCAATACACGCGTGGCGCCGCCGGCGCACGCATCGCGCATCCATCGCAGGAGGCGGTAATGATCGAAACTTTCTATGACGTCATGCGTCGGCAGGGCATCACGCGGCGCAGCTTCCTCAAGTTCTGCAGCCTGACGGCCGCCTCGCTCGGGATGGGGCCCGCGTACGCGCAGCAGATCGCGAAGGCGCTCGAGACCAAGCCTCGCATGCCGGTGGTCTGGCTGCACGGGCTCGAGTGCACCTGCTGCACCGAGTCGTTCATCCGCTCCGCGCACCCGCTCGCCAAGGACGTCGTGCTGTCGATGATCTCGCTCGACTACGACGACACGATCATGGCTGCGGCGGGCGAGCAGGCCGAAGCAGCGCTCGAGGACACGATCACCAAGTACAAGGGCAACTACATCCTCGCCTGCGAGGGCAATCCGCCGCTGAACGAGGACGGCATGTACTGCCTGCCGGGCGGCAAGCCCTTCGTCGAGAAGCTGAAGCACGTTGCCAAGGACGCGAAGGCGGTCATCGCGTGGGGCTCGTGCGCATCGTGGGGCTGCGTGCAGGCGGCCAAGCCCAATCCGACGCAGGCGGTGCCGATCAACCGCGTGATCACCGACAAGCCGATCATCAAGGTGCCGGGCTGCCCGCCGATTGCCGAAGTGATGAGCGGCGTGGTCACCTACGTGGCCGCGTTCGATCGCATCCCGGAGCTCGACCGGCAGGGCCGGCCGAAGATGTTCTACAGCCAGCGCATCCACGACAAGTGCTATCGCCGCCCGCACTTCGACGCGGGCCAGTTCGTGGAGGCATGGGACGACGAGGGCGCGCGCAAGGGCTACTGCCTGTACAAGGTCGGCTGCAAGGGCCCGACCACCTACAACGCATGCTCGACCACGCGCTGGAACGAGGGCGTGAGCTTCCCGATCCAGTCGGGGCACGGCTGCATCGGCTGCTCCGAAGACGGGTTCTGGGACAAGGGATCGTTCTACGACCGCCTCACGAACATCCAGCAGTTCGGCATCGAGGCCAACGCCGACAAGATCGGCGCGGTGGCAGCGGGCGTGGTGGGCGCGGCGATCGTCGCGCACGCCGCGGTCAGCGCACTGCAGCGCGCGTCCAGCCGCGCGAAGTCGGGCGAGTCGTCCGGTTCGAGCAAGTAGGGGAGATTGAAAAATGCCAGTCATCGAAACCCAAGGCTTCAAGCTCGACAACAGCGGCAAGCGCGTCGTCGTCGATCCGATCACGCGCATCGAGGGTCATCTGCGCGTCGAGGTCAACCTCGACAAGGACAACGTGATCCGCAACGCGGTGTCGACCGGCACGATGTGGCGCGGCCTCGAGGTGATCCTGAAGGGGCGCGATCCGCGCGACGCGTGGGCGTTCGTCGAGCGCATCTGCGGCGTGTGCACCGGCGTGCATGCACTGACTTCGGTGCGCTGCGTTGAAGACGCGCTCGGGATCAAGATCCCGGACAACGCGAACATCATCCGCAACCTGATGCACGCGACGCTGTACGCGCAGGACCACCTGGTGCACTTCTATCACTTGCACGCGCTCGACTGGGTCGACGTGGTCAATGCGCTGAAAGCGGACCCGAAGAAGACCTCGGAACTGGCGCAGTCGATCTCCGACTGGCCGAACTCGTCGCCCGGCTATTACCGCGATCTCGCCACCCGGCTGAAGAAATTCGTCGACAGCGGCCAGCTCGGCCCGTTCAAAAACGGCTACTGGGGCCACCCCGCGTACAAGCTGCCGCCGGAAGCGAACCTGATGGCGGTCGGGCACTACCTGGAGGCGCTCGACTTCCAGAAGGAGATCGTCAAGATCCAGACCATCTTCGGCGGCAAGAACCCGCATCCGAACTGGCTGGTCGGCGGCGTGCCGTGCTCGATCAACGTCGACGGCGTGGGCGCGGTCGGCGCGATCAACATGGAGCGCCTGAACATGGTGTCGAAGATCATCGACGACACCATCGACTTCATCAACAAGGTCTACATCCCCGACCTGCTCGCGGTCGCGTCGTTCTACAAGGACTGGGGCGCGATCGGCGGCGGCATCGCCGGGCAGAACGTGCTGGCGTACGGCGAATTTCCCGACATCGCCAATGACGACAGCAACAAGAGCCTGCTGATGCCGCGCGGCGCGATCATCGGCGGCAACCTGAAGGAGATCCACGCGGTCGACCTGAAGGACCTGAACCAGATCCAGGAGTTCGTCACTCACAGCTGGTACAAGTATCCGGACGAGACCAAGGGACTGCACCCGTTCGAGGGCGTCACCGAGCCCAACTTCGTGCTCGGCAAGGGCACCAAGGGGACGAAGACCAACATCCAGGAGCTGGACGAAAGCGCCAAGTACTCGTGGGTGAAGTCGCCGCGCTTCAAAGGCCAGCCGATGGAGGTCGGGCCGCTCGCCCGCTACATCGTCGCCTACGCGATGGGCAAGCCGGAGTTCAAGGAGCCTGTCGACATGGTGCTGAAGAAGCTCGACGTGCCGGTCGCGGCGCTGTTCTCGACCCTCGGCCGCACCGCGGCGCGCGGGCTGGAGTGCCAGTGGGCCGCCGGCAAGATGCGCTACTTCTTCGACAAGCTGATGGGCAACCTGAAGGCCGGCAATTTCGCCACCGCGAACGTCGACAAGTGGGATCCCTCCACCTGGGCCGGCGAAGCCAAGGGAGCGGGGTACTGCGAGGCGCCGCGCGGCGCGCTCGGGCACTGGATCCGGATCAAGAACACCAAGATCGACAACTACCAGTGCATCGTGCCGACCACGTGGAACGCGGGGCCGCGCGATCCGAAGAACCAGATCGGCGCGTACGAGGCATCGCTGATGAACACCAAGATGGCGGTGCCGAACCAGCCGCTCGAGATCCTGCGCACGATCCACAGCTTCGATCCGTGCCTGGCCTGCGCCACTCACGTGGTCTCGCCGGAAGGCGACGAAATCACGCGCGTGACGGTGCGCTAGCGGACAAAGGAGGTTCTTATGGCAGCAGTCCGGAGCGGCAGTCCACACGCGGTCTACGTGTGGGAGGCGCCGGTGCGACTCTGGCACTGGGTGATGATGTTCGCGATGATCGCGCTTGCGGTGACGGGCTACTTCATCGGCAGCCCGTTGCCGTCGGTGCCGGGCGAGGCGTCGGAGCACTTCCTGATGGGCTACATCCGGTTCGTGCACTTCGCGGCCGGCTACATCTTCACGATCTTCTTCGTGTTGCGCCTGTACTGGGTTTTCGTCGGCAACAAGTACGCGCGCGAGATCTTCCTCGTGCCGATCAAGCTGTTTTCGCCGAACTGGTGGCGCGGCCTGATCAACCAGGGCCTGTACTACGGCTTCATGCGGGCCGAGGGCGGGAGCTTCCAGGGCCACAACCCGCTCGCGATGGCGGCGATGTTCTTCATGTACGTGCTCGGCGCCGTCTTCATGATCTGCACCGGGCTCGCGCTGTACGGCGAAGGCGCGGGCATGGCGAGCTGGCAGTTCAGGTTCTTCACCTCATGGGTGATGCCGTGGCTCGGCGACAGCCAGGCAGTGCATACCTGGCACCACCTCGTCATGTGGTACCTGATCGTGTTCGCGCTCGTGCACATGTACATGGTGGTGCGCGAGGACATCTTCTCGAAGGAAACGGTCATCAGCACGATGATCAACGGCTGGCGGGTCCCGAAGCCGTGATCGAAGCCGGAGCCGGCGTGACGCCGCCACGCAAGACCGAAGCCAGCGCCGCGGAGGGTCGGAGGCGAGCGGCGCTGGCGGCTCGGCCTGCCACGCCGGCCGCGCTGGCGAAACGGGTGCGTCCGCTGGCGCGCCGTGCGCCGGTGCACCCGGGGTACTTCCTGGATACGCGCTTCCTGACGCCGCTGCGCATCACGCAGCAGGCGCTGGCGAAAGCGCTCGGGATCTCGCGCCGGCGCGTCAATGAACTGATCCGCGGCCGGCGCGGCATCACCGCCGATACCGCCGTGCGCCTGGCGCTGTTCTTCTCGAACGATCCCGCGTTCTGGATGCAGTTGCAGACCGACTGGGATCTGCATCAGGCCGCCAAGCGCCTCAAGCTTTGAGCCGCGCAGCGCGCGGATCGGTGCTGCGCAGCGTTCGCGGCTTTGCGACACCTCGCCAGCCGTTGATGCCCGTCAACGCGGGACGACACGGTGGTCGTAACTTCCGCTTGGCGGCGGTGTTACGGAATTCGTAACACGCGCCGCGCGCTGCGCTGACAATCACCCGCGGGTCAACGGGAAACAAGAGTGGAAGAGTCGTCGGGGGACGTGCTCGTTCTCGGCATCGGCAATCTGCTGTGGGCCGACGAAGGCTTCGGCGTGCGTGCGGTCGAAGCATTCAACGACGCCTATGTCGCGCCGGCCGGCGTGCGCCTGCTCGACGGCGGAACGCAGGGGCTGAACCTGCTCGACGCGGTGCTCGACCGCAGCGGCGTGATCGTGTTCGATGCGATCGACTTCGGCCTGGCACCGGGGACGCTGAAAGTGCTGCGCGGACCGGAGGTGCCGGCATGGGCAGGCACCAAGATGAGCCTGCATCAATCGAGCTTCCAGGAGCTGCTGTCGATCGCGGAGCTGCAGGGTCGCTCTCCGGCGCGGCTGACCCTGATCGGCGTGCAGCCGGAACGGCTGTCCGACTTCGGCGGCAGCCTGAGCGACTGCGTGCGTGCGCAGCTGCCGGCGGCGGTCGAACTGGCGGCGCGGGAGCTGGCGACCTGGGGGCTTCGACCTGACCGGCGCACGGTGCCGGGTCCGCGCCTGAACGACTGCTCGCTCGCGCTCGATGCGTACGAGACGAACCGCCCCGATCAGCAGGCTGCCTGCCGTGTCGGCGACGCTCGCTTCCTGAATCTCCGGTACGCGCGGCAAATCGACGGGAGCACGGACTGATGTGCATCGGCTTGCCCATGCAGGTGATCGGCGGCGATGGCGCCGGCACGTTCGCG
>JBAIYN010000054.1:0-3083 GCA_037915775.1 Burkholderiales bacterium
GAGAGGCGATCACGCAAGACGTCTCGACGCTGGAAAATCCGGCCATTCTCGAACAGTTGAAAGTCAGTCAGTAGCAGGCGCACGGCATAACGCGGAGCACGGACGCCGCGGACCGATCAGGGAGTAAAAGGGCCGGCAGATCGCAAAGCCGGTCCAGGAGACAGACAGAAGGGAACAACGCTTGGCGTTGTTGTTGGTCACCGGCCAGACCCTGATCCTGGTCGCCGGCCTGGCACTGTTCGGCCAGCTCGTGGTGGGCGCTTTCAACTGGCGCGCCCGCCAGGAGAATCTCGTCTATCAGCTGCTCGGCATCGTCACGCGGCCGGTGGTGCGCGCGGTCCGGTTCGTGACGCCGCGGGTCATCCTCGACCGGCACGTTCCGATCGTGGCATTTCTTCTCCTCTTCTTCGGCTACTTCGCGATCGGGCTGGCTCATCGCGATGTGTGCCTGCGCGATCTGCACCAGGCCGGCTGCGAACGCTGGGCCGAATCGAGGGGAGTGGCGCGATGAATGTCGTGACGCGTTTCCTTGCGCGCGCGTGGCTGAACACCCAGGCGAACATCGCGCTGCTGTTCGGCCGTCGACGGCGGGCGCTCGAGCTTTATCGGCAAATGCTGCGGCTGAACCCCGGCGACCGGATCGCGCGCTCAACGATCGGCAATCTGCTGGCGCAGCTGGGCGACAACGACGGCGCGATCGCCGAGTTCAGACAGTTGACCGCGAGCGCCGCGGACGACGCGGACGCCTGGTTCAATCTCGGTTACCTTCTGGAGAGCCGCGATGCGCTCGCGGATGCCGCGCGCGCCTTCCGGCGCGCGACCGCCCTGAACCCCTCTCACGACCGGGCCTGGTATGGGCTCGGGCTCGTGTTGATCCGGGCCGATCGCCTGCGCGAGGCCGTCGAAGCCTTGAAGACCAACACGAGGCTGCAGCCCTTCAGTCCCTATGGCTGGTACCAGCTCGGCATGACCTGTCACCACCTCGGTGAGCAAGGCGAGGCGCGGCGAATCTACGAGCACTTGAGGTCGTTCGAACCGCGTTACGCGGCCACGCTGAAGCGGGACATCGAATCCACGCCGCCGCGTTCGGCCGCAGTCTCGACAACCCACGACCCAGTCCTGTCAAAGTTGGTCACCGCGTCGACACATTGAAGGAGGCAATTTCGCCGGCTGCCATTGAACGCCGATTGGTCGAACGCGGCGTGCCCGAAGCCGGGTATCAACGCGGATCGACCCGCGAGCCTGCAATGGCTATCTGATCCATGTACCCAGGAGGAGACATGCGACTTACTGAGAGACACAGGGAGTACTGGAGAAGAAATCTGAACCTGACGCTGGTCCTGACGCTGATCTGGTTCGTCGTGACGTTCGTCATGGGTTACTTCGCGCGCGAGCTGGCCACGATCAATTTCTTCGGCTGGCCGCTTTCGTTCTACATGGGCGCGCAGGGTTCGCTGATCGTCTACATCCTGGTCATCTGGGTGTACGCGAAGAAGATGCGCCAGCTCGACGTCGAGTTCGGCGTGCACGAAGGAGACGACTGATGAGCGCGCAGATCAGCTCGAATCGGGCGTTTTTCAACCAGCTGAAGAAGTACTACACGTGGTACACGGGCGGATTCGTCGTGTTCCTGATCGCGCTCGCGATCCTGGAACGGCTCGGCCTGCCGAAAGTGTGGATCGGCTACGTGTTCCTGTTCGCGACCATCGGGCTGTATGCCGGCATCGGCATCATGAGCCGCACCGCGGACGTGGCCGAGTACTACGTCGCGGGCCGGCGCGTGCCAGCGCTGTTCAACGGCATGGCCACCGGCGCCGACTGGATGTCGGCAGCATCGTTCATCGGCATGGCCGGTGGACTGTACCTGCAGGGATTTGACGGCCTCGCCGTCATCATGGGCTGGACCGGCGGCTACTGCCTAGTCGCGTTCCTGCTGGCGCCGTACCTGCGCAAGTTCGGCCAGTTCACGATTCCCGATTTCCTTGGGGCGCGCTACGGCGGCAACGTGGCCCGCTTCATCGGCATCGTCGGCGCGATCATGTGCTCCTTCGTGTACGTGGTGGCGCAGATCTACGGCGTCGGACTGATCACGTCGCGCATGACCGGGGTCGAGTTCACGATCGGCGTCTTCCTCGGTCTGGCAGGGATCCTGGTGTGCTCGTTCCTCGGAGGGATGCGCGCCGTCACCTGGACCCAGGTGGCTCAGTACATCATACTGATCATCGCGTACTTGATCCCCGTGGTGTGGCTGGCCGTGAAGCACACCGGGGTGCCGCTGCCGCAATTCGTGTACGGCGCCGTGCTCGCGAAGGTCACCGAGCGCGAAAGGGTGCTGACCGCAGACCCCAAGGAACGGGAAGTGCGCGACATCTTCAGGCAACGTGCTGCCGATGCAAAGGCGCGCGTCGATGCCTTGCCCAAGTCGTGGGAAGACGGCAAGGCGGCCGCCGAGAGGCGTGTGGCCGATCTGCGCGCGGCGAACGCACCGATGGTCGAACAGAGGGCGGCAGAGAAGGCGCTGGCGGAATATCCGAAGGCGCCGGACGATGCGCGGAAGGCTTGGAGCGCGCAGATCGAAGCGAACGCCGCGCGCGCGGCGCCGCCGATGCCGCACGGCGAGCCCTTCTACACCAGCAAGACGGGCGAGGCGGGCGAGAAGGAACGCGCCAACAAGCGCCTGAACTTCCTGGCGCTGATCCTGTGCCTGATGGTCGGCACCGCAGCGTTGCCGCACATCCTGATGCGCTACTACACCACGCCATCGGTGAACGAGGCGCGCAAATCGGTCTTCTGGTCCATGTTCTGCATCTTTCTGCTCTACGTCACCGCGCCTGCGCTTGCCGTGCTGGTCAAGTTCGACATCTACACGCTGATCGTCGGCAAGAGCTTCGCCGGTCTGCCGGCATGGGTCGCGGCGTGGACTAAGGTGGACCCGCGCCTGCTTTCGATCGTGGACGTCAACAAGGACGGCATCGTGCAACTGGCCGAGATCGCAATCGGCCAGGACATCGTCGTGCTGGCGACGCCGGAAATCGCCGGCCTGCCGTACGTGATCTCGGGTCTCGTCGCGGCGGGCGGCCTGG
>JBAIYN010000093.1:0-2115 GCA_037915775.1 Burkholderiales bacterium
CAGTCGCCGCGCGGGCCGTTGTGGCAGTTGTAGCAGCCGACCTGCGTGCCGGCCGCGAGCGTCACGGTTCGGCCGTCGCCGACCGAAAACGTCTTCGCCACCTTGATCGTCGACAGCGGGCTGCCGCTGAAGGCGTTGAGGAAATTGCCGGTCGAATCGCGCGCGTCGTGGCAGTACTGGCAGGAGGTGAGGCCGACCGACTGGATCAGGTCATGATGCTGCGTGACCCACGCCTGTCCGATCGTGTGCATGCCGTGCGGGCCGCCGTTGGCGGTCGTCGGCACTGTCTTGTGGCACACCGTGCATTCCTGCAGCGCACCCGCATAGCCCTGCAGCGCCTTCGACTGCAGGATGTCATTGTCGTGCGAACTGGTCCAGGTGGTGTTCGCCGACGAATACTCGGCGTGCGTGGAGCCGTGGCAGGCCTCGCACTGGTTCTTGCCGTGGCCGGTGCTGAAGCGGTACAGAGAGAACCCGGTCGCCGGCGTGTTCGGATTGGTCGCGAAGCGTGCATCGCTGACCTGGCGCACCGCGCCGGTGGTGACGTCGGTCACCGCGGCGATTTCACGCAGGCCGTCGTGGTGGCAGGCCTGGCAGTTCGGCTGCTGCAGCCAGCCCACGCGCGTCTTCTGGCCCACCGCCCCCATGTTGCCGTGGCAGCTCTGGCAGTCGAGGTTGGCCACGTTGCTCATCGCGCCGCGCAGACACTTGGTGACGGCGCCCGGATGGCACAGGTAGCACGAATCGCGGTTGTTGATCGAGTCGAGCGCGACTCCCTTCGTGGGATCGAGCACCTTGCTGTGCTTGGTGTGCATCGCCGCGGTCAGCGCCGAAACCGTGACGGTCGATCCGTTGACGGTCAGCGTGAAGCCGGGCGAGTTCAAGGCGTTGGAGCCGTGGCAGGACGAGCAGAGGGTGGGCGTGCCGTTGTCGGCGCGGTTCGCCAGCCCGTTCAGCGCATCCGCGCCGAGCTTGGCGAGCGCGGCCTGATAGACCGGGTCGCTGGCGTGTTTGTCGTCGTGCAGGCGCAGGATGTTCTTCTTCCAGTCCTTCTCCGGATCGAGCACGTAGTTCGCCCACCCTTTGGTGGGTGGCATCGCCGCGTTGTTATCCGATCCACTCGCATGGCAGGCCTTGCAGGTCATTTCGTCGGAGACCGGCAGCACGGTCTGCGTCCACGCGAGCTGCTTGCCCCCTGAATCGCGCGCGACGACCTTGACCATCGGGTAGAAGTTCTTCTGGAACGCATCGTCGTACGGCGTGATCGGCAGCCCCTCGGCCTCGTACCAGCCGCGCGTCGAATTGAACTTCATCGGCGCCGGCTTCGTGCTCGGCGTCGGGTTGCTGGTCGCGGGGTCGTAAAGATTCAGGCCATAGTTCGGCTTCGGCGACGCGCCATACAGCGTCTTCACGTAGCTCCAGAAGTTCGTCTTGGTCGACGAGGTCGTGTTGTTCGAGCCCGACGGATCGGCCAGCGCCTCGTAGGTGACCGTGACGCCCGAGGTGACCTGCTTGCCGGTCGACGCGTTGATTACGTGCGCGTGCAGGTTGTTGTAGGGTGGCAGGATCGACATGATCGAGTAGTCCTTGCCGTCGACGCAGTGCATGCCGAGATCGTTCCACGCCACCACTGTGAATGCGCTGCTGGTCGTTGCGCCGGTCCGGGTCGAGCTCGAGTCGGACGTGGTCCGACTGCTTTGCGCGTAACTCGTGTTCGTGGTGGTCGCAGTGGTCGTCGACGACGTGTCGCTCGACTGCGCCGTCGATGTGCCCAGCAGCGGACGCCACCACGACGAATCCGCGAAAGCCGCGGTACACACGACGGCCGCGCCAACGATCGCGGCGGCGGCGATGCGCCTGCGTCGTGACGCAGGCGGGCGAGCTTGCTTGTTCCTCATCATCATGCTCCTTGGCACACAGGTTGTTCGGCGTCCTTCGCGGTGGGCGCGCTGCTGCGATGCGCCGCTCGCGCGTGCAATGTCGCGGTGATGATGAAGCGTGAATTTGCGTGCGATCAAATCGCACAGGTCATCCTGATCGACGACGCGAAGACGCGCGTGACCTGCGCATGGCATTCAGCGCATGCTGGGTGACAGGCATCACAGACGCATGCGC
>JBAIYN010000309.1:0-3155 GCA_037915775.1 Burkholderiales bacterium
TGGGGGCCCGTTCTCGGTGCGGCGGTGCTGCACCTGCTGTCGGAGGGCACGCGCAACCTGTTCGGGCAGCTGCCGGGACTGAACATGGTGATCTACGGCTGCGTGCTGGTGCTGATCGTGATGTTCCTGCCGCGCGGGCTGGCGGGAGCGGGGCGCAATGTGCGCGATCTGTGGCGAGGGCGCGGCCGTGGCTGATGCGCTGCTTCGACTCCAGCGCGTGTCGATCGCGTTCGGCGGACTGCGCGCGGTGCAGGATGTCAGCCTTGAGGTGGCGCCGAACACGCTGACCGCGCTGATCGGGCCGAACGGTGCCGGCAAGACGACGCTGTTTGCGCTGATGTCGGGGTTTCTGAAGCCGGACTCCGGAACGATCAGCTTCGACGGCCGCGACATCACCGGCGCCGCGCCGCACGACAACGCGCGCGCCGGGATGACGCGCACCTTCCAGGTGGTGCAGCCTTTCGCCGCGCAGACCGTGCGCGAGAACATCGCGGTCGGTGCGCACCTGCACGAGCCGAGGCGCGCAGCGGCACTGGCCGCGGCCGAAGAAGTCGCATGGCGCGTCGGCCTGTCGGCGCAGCTCGACAAGCCGGCCGGCGACCTGACCGTCGCCGCGCGCAAGCGGCTCGAACTGGCGCGCGCGCTCGCGACCCGCCCCAAGCTGCTGCTGCTCGACGAGGTCCTCGCCGGCCTGAATCCGCAGGAGCTGGCGGAGATGATCCCGGTCGTGCGCGGCATCGCGGCAAGCGGAGTCACCGTGCTGATGATCGAGCACGTGATGCAGGCGGTGATGAATCTGGCGCAGCACGTGTGGGTGCTGGCGCAGGGGCAGATGATCGCGTCCGGCTCGCCGGTCGACGTCACCTCCGACGAGCGCGTGATCGAGGCCTATCTCGGCCATGGCACGGCGGCGCGGCTGCGCCGGGCGGCCGCATGAACCAGCTTCTTTCGGTCGAGGCGCTACGCGGCGGCTACGGCCGCGTCGAGGTGCTGCGCGGGGTCGACCTGACGGTGGGCGAGCGCGAGATCGTCGCGCTGCTCGGCGCCAACGGCGCCGGCAAGACGACGCTGAACAACACCGTGTGCGGCATCTATCCGGCCTGGTCGGGCAGCGTGACGTTCGACGGGCGCGAACTGACGCGCGCGCATTACCGCCAGGTGGTCGAAGCGGGACTGATCCAGGTTCCCGAAGGACGCCGGATCTTCCCCAACCTGACCGTGCGCGAAAACCTCGAACTCGGCGCGTATGCGCGCGCGCGTGAACGGCGCGGCCGCAATCTCGAGCGCGTGTTCGCGACCTTTCCGCGGCTGCAGGAGCGCCTCGCGCAGAAGGCGGGCACGATGAGCGGCGGCGAACAGCAGATGCTGGCGATCGGGCGCGGGCTGATGGCCGAGCCGCGCCTGCTGATCCTGGACGAGCCGTCGCTCGGGCTCGCGCCGCTGCTGGTCGAGGAGATGTTCGCGCTGATCCGCCGCCTGCACGGCGAAGGCATCGCGCTGCTGCTGGTCGAACAGAACGTGGCGCAGTCGCTCGAGATCGCCGACCGCGCCTACGTGCTCGAGAACGGCGCGGTGCGCTTCCACGGCACGCCGCGCGACCTGCTGGCGAGCGACGAGCTGAAGCGCGCCTATCTCGGACTTTGAACGATGCGGGATTCCCTGCCGAATCCATTGCGGATCTCCTCGCCGACCGTCGAGGCCGGAGGTCCGCGCACGCGACTGAAACGACGACTGGAGCGATCGAGATGAGCAAGAAAGCCGCCCCCGAATACGATCTGCTGATCCGCAACGTGCGCGTCGTGCGACCGCACGGCAACGCGGTGCACGAGGCCGACATCGCCGTGCGCGACGGCCGCGTGGCGCGGGTCGCGCCCGCGATCGACGTCGCGCGCGCCAGGGAGGTCCACGACGGCAAGGGGCGGCTCGCGTTCCCGGGCGTCGTCGATGCGCACATGCATGCCGGCATCTACTCGCCGCTGGCGGACGATGCCGTCAGCGAGAGCAAGGCCGCCGCGATGGGCGGAGTCACCTCGTCGCTGAATTACTTCCGCACCGGCCAGTACTACCTGAACAAGGGCGGCTCATACAGGAGGTTCTTTCCCGAAGTGCTCGAGATCGCCGACGGCCGCTTTCACGTCGATTACGGCTTCCACCTCGCGCCGATGGAGCGGCGGCACATCGACGAGATCCCATGGCTGATCGACAAGCACGGCGTGGCGAGCTTCAAGATCTTCATGTTCTACGGCTCGCACGGGCTGCACGGCGCAAGCGACGCGCAGCGCCAGTTCCTGATGATCGGCGAGGACGAGCGCTACGACTACGCGCACTTCGAGTTCGTGATGCGCGGCGTGCAGGCGGCGCGCGAGCGCTACCGCGAGCGGGCGCGGCAGATCTCGCTCTCCCTGCACTGCGAAACCGCCGAGATCATGACCGCGTACACGAAGATGGTCGAGAAGGACCGGTCGATGAAGGGGCTCGCCGCCTACCACGCGGCGCGTCCGCCGCATTCGGAGGGGCTGGCCGTCTTCATCGCCGCCTACCTCGCGCACGAGACTGCGCTGCCGAACATCAACCTGCTGCACCTTTCGTCGCGGAAGGCCGTGGAAGCGGCGCTGATGATGGCCGAGGTGTTCCCGCACATCGACTTCCGGCGCGAGGTGACGATCGGCCACCTGATGCTGGACGTGACGTCCAAGGCCGCCGAGCTGGCGAAGGTGAACCCGCCCATCCGCCCGCGCGCCGACGTGGAATACCTGTGGGAGGCGGTGCGTGCCGGCGAGATCGACTGGATCGTCAGCGACCATGCCTGCTGCCGCCACGAGACGAAGATCCCGAAGCACTACTTCGGCAACATCTGGATGGCCAAGAGCGGCTTCGGCGGCACCGAGTACCTGCTGCCGGCCCTGGTCAGCGAGGGCACGAAGCGCGGCCTCAGCTACAACCAGATGGCCAGGCTGACCAGCTGGGCCCCGGCCGACCGCTATGGCCTGAACACGAAGGGCGACATCGCCGAGGGCCTGGCGGTGTTCATCGCCAGCTACCTGGCGCACGAGACGGCGCTGCCCAACATCAACCTGCTGCACCTGAGCTCCGCGAAGGCGGTGCAGGCGGCTTTGATGATGGCCGAGGTGTTCCCGCACATCGACTTCCGGCGC
>JBAIYN010000528.1:0-2339 GCA_037915775.1 Burkholderiales bacterium
TGTCGCGCGACCCGAGCTCGCCGGCCGATTCCTACGAGCGGGCGCGCAACATCTGGTGCGCGAAGGACCGCAAGGCGGTCTGGGAAGCCCTGATGATCGAGGGCAAGGCGCCCCCGGTTGCGCCGCCAGACTGCAAGCACCCGCTGCAGCAGAACCTGGCGCTCGGGCAGAAGCTCGAGGTTTCGGGCACGCCGACCATCTTCTTCGTCGACGGCCATCGCCTGCCGGGCGCAGTGCCTGCCGAGCGCATCGAGGCGGGGCTGACGCGCGCCGCATCCAAGAAGTGACCGGAAGCGCGGCACTGGCCGCGCTTGGGATGATCCCCGCGAATGCGGGGATCCACGCGCTCGGATTCAGCGCGCCAGCAACTGCTCGGGTCGCACGCCTTTCGGCAGCAGCAGCCAGGCCTGCACATCGTGACGCTGGCGGCCCGCCAGTTCGCCGGCTGCGCGCCCGAATCCCCAGAAGAAATCGAAGCGCAGCGGCCCGCGGATGGCGCCGCCGACGTCCTGCGCCAGCATCAGCCGCACCAGCGGTGAGCCGAGCGCCGGGTGCACCGTATTCACGACCACGGGGCTGCCGAGCGGGATGAAGCGCGGATCGGCTGCGACCGAGTAGCCGGGCGTCAGCGCGATGTTCATCGCACCGATCGGGCCGGCGTTCGGATCGCCGAGCGGCAGTTCGCGGAAGAACACGTAGCTCGGATTCTGGTTCAAGAGTTCCGATACGCGTGACGGATGGGCGAGTGCCCAGGCGCGGATGCCCTGCAGCGAGGCTTCCTCCAGTTTCAACTCGCCGCGCTCGACGAGGATGCGTCCGATCGAGTGATACGGGTGGCCATTGGTATCGGCGTACCCGACGCGCACGATGCTGCCGTCCTGCAGTTGCACCCGCCCCGAGCCCTGCACCTGCAGGAAGAATGCCTCGATTTCGTCGTCAACCCAGAGAAGTTCGGCACCACGCAGTCTTGCGCCGTCTTCGATGTCGGCGCGCGACCAGTACGGCACCACACGCCGGCCGTCGAGGCGGCCGCGTACGCGCTTACCCGCAAGTTCCGGAAAGAGCGACGCCAGGTCGATCGTCAGCAGATCGTCCGGCACCCGAAACAGTGGATGAACGAACGGCGGAGCGTAGCTGCGGCTGCCGGCGAGCTGCGGCTCGTAATAGCCGGTGATGCGACCGCGATCGGTGACCTCGATCACCCGCGGCTCGGCCGTGCCATTGGCGCCCGGATCCTCGCGCGTGACGCTGAGTACCCGCCATGGCTGCAATTGCGCCGCGAGCGTCGCGCGGATGTCATCGGCCCGGCTGGCGTCGGTCTGGCGCGCCGCGCTGCAGGCGGATGCCCAGATCGAGCGGTGCGCGCCGCGCTCGAGAACGCGGCACGACGCGAGCCATGCCGGCCATGCATTGACGAGATCCGAATCGGCGAGCGCCGGCAGGGCATCGAAGCCGACCGGCTCGTAGCGCGCCTCGGTGATGGTCTTGATCGCCGGCGGCGCCACCGGCTTGGGCGGCGTCACGCAGGCGGCAAGCAGCAGCGTCGCAATCGCGACTGTCGCGTGCCTAAAATGCCGGCCGACCTCCGATGCACGACCGCCGACCGATATGTGGTTGATCATTCTTGAAGCGCTGTTAGCGCTGGTGATGCTCGTCTTCATCGTCTGGTGGACGATGTTCCACGGTCGCAAGCCGCCGGATCGCGACTGATCAGTGCAGCGTGCGCGGCATCGACAGCACGAATTCCGGAATCTCCGCGTCGAAACGCGTGCCGTCCTCGGCAACGCAGAAATACGTGCCGCGCATCGACCCCACGGGCGTCTGCAGCGGACAGCCGCTCGTGTACTGGAAAGCCTGTCCTGGCTGCAGGACCGGCTGCTCGCCGACGACTCCTTCGCCGCGCACCTCTTCGACGTGCCCGTCCGCGTCGGTGATGATCCAGTGGCGCGACAGCAGTTTTGCGGTCACTTCGCCGGTGTTGCGCACCGTGACGGTGTAGGCGAACACGTAGCGGTCGTCGTCGGGATCCGACTGGTCCGGAAGATATTGCGGCTTCACGCTGACGCGAAATTCGTATTTGGCCATCTTTGATTCGGTGTCCGTTGACCGGTGTCCGTTGCCCGCCGTCCGTGCCATGTCCTGGAAGTCACGGACAACCGGCAACGAGCAACCTGTCCCAACTCTGTGATCCGCGTCCTGTGCGTCCGAGCCGCGTTCCTTAGAATCTGCCCGACTCCCCACTGACCGGATCGTTCCCATGGATTCTCGCATCGCGCCCAGCATCCTGTCCGCCGACTTCGCGCGTCTGGGCGAGGAGGTGCGCAACGTCGTGGCGGCGG
>JBAIYN010000288.1:0-4630 GCA_037915775.1 Burkholderiales bacterium
CGTTGCGCCTCGGCCGCGAGCATCGCCTTGACGTACCGATAGTACGAACCCTCGGCATTCGACACCGCGAGGAGGAAGCCATGCCGGCCATCGAGGAAACCGAGCCGCAGCACGTAGGTGCGCAGGAAGGCGGCGGCGCCGTGCACGATTGCGCTCGCCAGTCCTGGGACCTTGCCGCGCGCGGCAATCATCGCCGCCGAGTCGCTCGAGTAGCGGTTCATCTTGGCGAGCACCTGGTCCATCGTGCGGAAACTGTAGTGAACCAGCGGCGCTTTCAGCCGGCCGACAGCGCGGTCGGTTTCGAGGCGTTCGTGCACGCGCGCGCTCGAGAAGCGCGCGGCTCCGCGCCTGAAGAGGCGCCGCGTGTAGTCCGGCCACCAGCCGCCATGGCGCATGAAGCGGCCGCAATACGTCGAACGGCGCGGAATCTCGTACACGTCGAACTGCGGCGCGCGCAGCGTCGCCTCGATCTCCGCCCGCAACGCCGCGTCGACGCGTTCATCCGCATCGAGCGAAAGGACCCACTCGCCGCTGCAGGCGTCGAGCGCGCGGTTCTTCTGCGGGCCGAAGCCGGGCCAGTCGCCGGTTTGCAGGACGGTCGCACCCGCGGCGCGCGCGAGTTCGACCGTGCGGTCCGTGCTGCCGCTGTCGACCACGATGCGCTGATTGGCCCAGGCGACGCTTTGCAGGCACGCCTCGATGTTGCGCTCCTCGTCCCTGGTGATGACGAACACGCTGAGCTTCATGGCCCGTCGGCGTGCGTGTCGTAGACTCGCGCGCGGCTGTGGAAGATCGAATCAGGCATGTGGATCAACCAACTCGTCGATGCGGTGTACGTGCTTTCGGTGCGCTCGTTCGATGATCGGATCGCGCATGTGCGGCGCGAGATGGCGCGGCATGGCATCGAGTTCGAATTCTTGTTCGAGTTCGACCCGGATGCTATCCCAGACCACCTGATCAGGCGCATGTTTGCGCCGAGCGACATGAAGCGCGCCCATCAGTCGCTGGTCCTTAAGCACGTTGAAACGTGGCGGCGTTGCCTGCAGCAGGGGTTCCGGCGCGTGCTGGTGTTCGAGGACGATGTGGTACTGAGTCGCGGCTTTCCCGAAGGGCTGGCAGGCGCGCTGAAGGAGGCCGACCGGCTTGCCGGACCGTACCTGATCTACCTGGGGCGTGGAGACAACCGCTACGTCGGCGCCGGCCCGGGCGGCTCGGCGCTGGTGCCCGGCGGCGTGCTGCCGGCGACCGATGCGTTGCTGTTCAATCGCGAGGCGGCACAGCGGCGCGTGGCTTGGGTCGACGCGCATCGAATCGCCCGCCCCGCCGACTGGCTGATGCGCGAGATGGACGCGGCAATCGGCGTGCCGCATTACTGGCTGCGCGATCCGATTGTCGAACAGGGCAGCATGAGTGGACTGTTCGACAGCGTACTGGACGAGAAGCGCGAATCGCGCAGCCGGCTGCTCGTGAAGCTCAGATACCGCTGGGACAAGTGGTGGAAGCAACTGCGGCTGGACCTGAAGCGGGGGGCGTCGCGGTGACCGTCGCTGCCGTGCGCGAGGCACGCGCACTTGCCTGGGCGCGCGGCGGCGCGATCGTCGCGTTCATCGGCGCCTTCACCGTCCCGACGATCGCTAATTTCGGTGTCGCGGCGCTGGTAATTGGATTCGCGTTCCTGCCCTCGGCCGGCGCACGCCTGCGTGCCGTGTTGCGTGGACCCCTGCCACGCGCGGCATTGGTCCTTCTCGCGGTGATGGCGCTGGCGACGCTCTGGAGCAGCGCGCCTTGGCGAGTGCGTGCGGACCATCTGTGGGGCTGGCGCACGCTGCTGGTGATGGTCCTGTGTCTGGCTGTTTTCGACAGCCGGGAAGCGAAGGTCCGCCTCGTGCTGGCCGCGGTGCCGGTGACGCTGATCGGTTCAGCCGCGGCATGGGTGACCTGGGCGCTCGATTACCAGGTGTTTCCGATCCACCCGGCGGGCACGGTACTGCGCGATGGGGTGACCCAGGGGCTGGCGTTCGCGGTGTGCGCATATCTGGCGACGGTCGTCGCCTTGAGCGAGGGTGCACTGGATCGCCGCCTGCGGCTGGCGCTGCTGTGCGCCGCCAGCCTGCTGGTCACCAGCCTGCTGTTCGTCACGGCCGGTCGCAGCGCGCAGATCGCGCTGGTTGTCATGGCGATCGTGACCGCGCTGGCATTGCTGCGGGGCCGCGCGCGCATTGCCGTCATCGTGCTGGCTCCGGTCGTTTTCGTGCTCGGGGTACTGATCGCACCGATGGCGAAGGAGCGCTTCCTGCTGGGCTGGACGGAATACCGCACCGAAGCGCAGCTCGATCGCGTGACCTCGATCGGCATCCGCGAGGTGATCTGGCGGCTGACTGCGCGCATGATCGAGGAGCGGCCGCTGCTCGGCTTCGGCACCGGTGCGTTTGCGAATGAATACACGGCGCGTGCCCGGCAGACGCAGAGCGGATGGCGCGCAACGCCGGTGGAAGATCCGCACAGCGAGTACCTGTCGATCCAGGTGCAGGCCGGCGTGCTTGGCACGCTCGCCTTCGCGTGGTTTCTTCTGGCGGCCGCGCGCCAGCGCGCGCCGATGCCTTATCGGGCCTGCGCGATCGCGGTGCTTGCCTCGTGGGCGACGACCAGCCTGGCAAGTTCGCACTTCGAGACTTTCAACCAAAGCCACATGATCGCGGTCCTGCTCGGCTGCCTGCTGGGGGCGGAGGATCAAGCGCCAAGCGTGCGCTCGACGGCAGCCTCGACCTCTTCGTAGGCGGGCCAGCCCGATCCCGATCCGATCAGCGTCACGCCTCCACCCCACGGTCGCGTCTCGGCGGGCTCGGTGACGCCGAACACGCTTACCAGCCGTGCACCGACCGCGGCGGCGACATGACCGGGACCGCTGTCATTGGCAACGACCAATCGGCTCGCCGCCAGCAGTGCGGCGAACGTGCCGACGTCGGCTTCGGCCAGCAGCGTCGCATTCGGAACCGCGCGCATCACGGCGTCGCGCTCACCGGGGCCGGGGCAGGCCACCACCGCCACGCCTCGCGCACGCAGCCGGTCGCAGAGTTGCCCGAAGCCGCTCCACGCCTTGACCTTCCCCCGGTGCAGCCCGACGGCGACCGGGCACAGCACGACGTACGGCCCGTTCACGCCCGCGGCCTGCAGCAGTTCGCGCGCGCGCGCCGCCGCCTGCTCGGTCACTCGCAAAGAGAGCTCGGCCGGGACCGGCGGCGTGGTGCGCGCGAGTTGCGCCGCGAGCCGGTAGTAATACTCGACCATGTGCGTGCGATCGCCGCGGCGCGGACGTGCGACGGCCTGCGACAGCAGAAATCGCCGGCCGTCGGCCGCATATCCGAACGGTCGCAGTCCGGCAAGACGGAATTCGAGCGCGGTCGAGAACGAGTTGGTCAGCAGCAGGCCGCGGCTGCCGGCATGATGGCTGCGCCAGTCGCGCAACGCGCGCACGCGCTCGCCCCTGGTCGCGGGAAGCGGAATGACCGGCCATGGATAGGCGGCGAACAACGCCGGCGCCCAGGCGCGGCCGGTCAAGGTCAGCTCGTAGCCGTTGTCGGCCAGCAGGCCGAGCGCGGCGAGCGACATGCAGGCATCGCCGAGGTGATTCGGCAGGCGGATGATCAGGGCGGACATCAAATGAGAAGTTTGACCTCGATCGCCTACACTACGCGGCGCCGTCAGACAATGCGCTGCTGCAAGGCGCGCCATTTTAGGGGCGCGTTTCCGCAATGAACGATCCCAACGCACCGCGTCCCGCGTTCTACGCCGACCCTGTGTTCCGCCGGATGGTGCGGCTGGTGCTCGTGCACAAGGGCTGGCTCGCGATCGCGATCGGCGCAATGATGATCACGGCGTCGACCGAGCCGCTGATGGCGAAGCTGACGGGGATCCTGCTCGACCAGGGCTTCTATCGCCGCGACGCGGCGGCCGGTGTCTGGGTGCCGCTCGCGTTCGTCGGCGTCTTCATCGTGCGCGGCCTGTCGACGTTCGCCAGCAGCTACCTGCTCAATCATGTATCGCAGTATGTGCTGCTCGACCTGCGCGCATCGATGTTCGAGCGGCTGCTGCACTGGCCGCAGACGACGCTGGAGAACACGCCGTCGGGGCTGGTGATCTCAAAGTTCATCAACGAAGCGACCAACGCGCTGAATCTGGCCGCGGAAGTGATGACGACCGCGGTGCGCGACTCGCTGACGGTGGTCGCGCTGCTCGCGGTGCTGATCTACTACAACTGGCAGCTGACCCTGGTGATCCTGGTGGCCACGCCGCTGATCGCCTTCGCGCTGCGCGCGTTCAGCGCGCGGCTGCGGCGCCTGAATCTCGAGGCCCAGCGCATGCTGGGCGAGATGACGCGTGCGGTGCAGGAGGCGCATGAAGGAAGCCGCGTGATCAAGGTCTATGGCGGCTTCGACTACGAACGCGGGCGCTTTGCGGCCATCAATCAGAAGCTGCGCCGGTTCGCGATGAAGATGCAGGTCGCGTGGTCGGCGGGGACGCCGATCACGCAGATCATCGCCGCAGCCGGGCTCGCGCTGATCATCGGCATCGCGCTCTGGCAGGCGCGCAGCGAGCGCTTTTCTCCGGGCGACTTCATGACCTTTCTGAC
>JBAIYN010000547.1:0-2241 GCA_037915775.1 Burkholderiales bacterium
AGCCGGCATAACGCGCGGCGGCTTCGGACTCGCCCGCGACCAGCGTCTGGAATCCGACGAAGCTGCGCCGCATGAACACGTAGCCGGCAGCGAGCGCGGCGAGCATCAGCGGAAACGAGAGATTCAGCCGCGTGCCCTGCACCAGCACCGGCAGCAGCGCGCTGTCGGCGAACATCCGCGTCTGCGGAAAATTGAAGCCTTCCGGGTCCTTCCACGGACCGAACACCAGCCAGGAGACGAACAGCTTCGCGACGTACACCAGCATCAGCGACACGAGGATTTCGCTCGCATTGAAGCGCGTCTTCAGCAGCGCCGGGATTGCGGCCCACAGCATGCCGCCGATGGCGCCGGCCAACAGCATCAGCGACAGCACGACCCATCGGCTCCCGGTTCCGGGCAGGTAAAGCGCCACGCCGCTGGCGGCGATCGCTCCGAGCACGAACTGACCCTCGGCGCCGATGTTCCATACGTTGGCGCGGAAGCCGGCCGCGAGCCCGATCGCGATCAGCGCCAGCGGCGTGGCCTTCAGCAGCAGCTCGGCCACGCCGTACACGTTGCCGAGCGGACGCAGGAAGAAGACCGCGAAGCCCTGCACCGGATCGCGGCCGAGCAGCAGGAACACCACGAATCCGCCGATCACCGTCAGCGCGGCCGCGATCAGCGGCGATGCATAGCGCATCGCGGCCGAAGCCTGCGGGCGCGCCTGCAGTTCAAGCACCGCGCACCGCCTGCGCTGCGTCGTCCGCGCGCGCGTCCGGCCACACGCCGCTCATCCACAGGCCGATCTCGTCCACATTCGTCTGCGCGGCCGGCCGCGCGGGCGACAGTCGGCCGTTGAAGATCACCGCGATGCGGTCGCAGATCTCGAACAATTCGTCCAGTTCCTCGGAGATCACCAGCACCGCGGAGCCGGCGTTGCGCAGGTCGATCAGCGCCTGGCGGATGAACGACGCGGCGCCGACGTCGACGCCCGCCGTCGGCTGCGCGACGACGAGCACGCGCGGCCGCTGCAGGATCTCGCGTCCGACGACGAACTTCTGCAGGTTGCCGCCCGACAGCCGCTGCGCCTGCATGCGGACCTCGCCGCGCACGTCGAAGCGCGCGATTGCATCGTTCGCGAAACGGTCCATTGCATCGTTGTCGATCAACCCGTGCCGGACCATGCCGCGGCGATGTGCGGTCAGCAGCGCGTTGTGCGCGAGCGAGAGCCCGGGCACGGTCGCGCGTCCGAGGCGCTCTTCCGGCACGAAACCGAGCCCCAGTTCGCGCCGCGCGCCCGGTGCCAGGTGCCCGGCGTCGACGCCGCCGATCTGCACCGCGTGCGGGTCCGTCAGCGGCTGCTCGCCCGACAGCGCGCGCAGCAGTTCCTGCTGGCCGTTGCCGGAGATGCCGGCGATGCCGACGATCTCGCCGGCGTGCACGTCGAGATCGATGTCCTTCAGATCGACGCCATACGGGTCGTCGCTCGCCAGCGACAGCCCCGTGATGCGCAGCAGCGCCTCGCCGCCGGCGCGCGCCGCGTCGTGACGGCAGTGCGGCAGGTCGCGCCCGATCATCATGCGGGCCATCGTCTGCGGCGATTCGCGCGCCGGGATGCAGGTGCCGGTGACGCGCCCCGCGCGCAGGATCGTCGCGACGTCGCACAGCTCGCGGATCTCTTCGAGCTTGTGGCTGATGTACAGGATCGAGCAGCCTTCGGCGGCCAGCTTGCGCAAGGTGTCGAACAGCCGCCGCACCGCCTGCGGCGTCAGCACCGCGGTGGGCTCGTCCATGATCAGCAGGCGCGGCCGCTGCAGCAGGCAGCGCGCGATCTCGACGCGCTGCCGCTCTCCGACCGACAGTGCATGCACGCGCCGCTGCGGATCGACCGGTATGCCGTAGCTCTCCGACACGCTGCGGATGCGCGCGGCCAGCTCGTTCAATGGCGGCGCATCCTCGATCCCGAGCGCGACGTTCTCGGCGACGGTCAGGGTCTCGAACAGCGAGAACTGCTGGAACACCATGCCGATGCCGATCGCGCGCGCGTGCGCCGGGCTTTCGACGTGTATCCGCTGCCCTTCCCAGAAGACCTCGCCCTCGTCCGGCCGCGTGACGCCGTAGATGATCTTCATCAACGTCGACTTGCCGGCGCCGTTCTCGCCGAGAACGGCATGGATCTCGCCCGGCATGATCGCCAGGTCGATGCCGTCGTTCGCGACCACGTTCGGATAGACCTTGCGGATTCCGCGCAGCTGCAGCCGC
>JBAIYN010000644.1:0-10544 GCA_037915775.1 Burkholderiales bacterium
TCACCGTGACCGTCGTCGGCGAGACGCAGTAATCGGGTAATGTTCCGCGTTGAGCGTCGGGCGTGACACGCGCCCGGCGCAGAATCCTCAACGTCGGGCCTCATGAACTCTCCGATCGCGGACCCGCAGCTCGCCTCGGTCCGCACCCCACCCCATTCGATCGAGGCAGAGCAGTCCGTTCTGGGCGGGCTGCTGCTCGACAACGCGGCGTGGGACCGCATCGCCGACATGGTGCGGGCAGAGGACTTCTATCGGCACGACCACCGGCTGATCTTCCAGCACATCAGCCGGCTGATCGATCAGTCGCGGCCCGCCGATGCGGTCACCGTGTTCGAGTCGCTGCAGACGGCCGGCAAGGCCGACGACGCAGGCGGCCTGACCTACCTGAACGCGCTTGCGCAGAACACGCCGTCGGCCGCCAACATCAGGCGCTACGGGGAAATCGTGCGCGACCGCGCGGTGCTGCGGCTGCTGGTGTCGGTGGGCGACGAGATTGCGACCACGGCGCTGAATCCGCAGGGCAAGGAAACCAAGACCATCCTCGACGAAGCCGAGTCGAAGGTATTCCAGATTGCAGAGCAGGGCGCCCGCGGACGCCAGGGCTTCGTCGAAATGGAGCCCCTGCTGACCAAGGTGGTCGAGCGGATCCAGGAGCTGTTCGAGCGCGCAAATCCTTCGGACGTGACGGGCGTGCCGACCGGCTTCGCGGATATCGATCGCATGACCTCCGGCCTGCAGCCCGGCGACCTGATCATCGTGGCCGGCCGGCCTTCGATGGGCAAGACGGCCTACGCACTGAACATCGCGGAACACGTCGCCATCAAGCAGGGCCTGCCGGTCGCGGTGTTCTCGATGGAAATGGGCGCGGGACAGCTCGCGCTGCGGATGCTCAGCTCGGTTGGCCGCATCAACCAGCAGCGCCTGCGCACGGGACGCCTGGAAGACGGCGACTGGCCGAAGTTGACCGAGGCGATCCGCGAGATGCACGACGCCCAGCTCTTCATCGACGAGACGCCGGCGCTGAACTCGCTCGAGTTGCGCGCGCGCGCGCGGCGCCTGGCGCGCACCTGCGGCAAGCTCGGGCTGATCGTGATCGATTATCTGCAGCTGATGTCGGCGGCGAGCCTCGGCGAAAACCGGGCGACCGAAATCTCGGAGATCTCCCGATCGCTGAAGGCGCTCGCGAAGGAGTTGCAGGTGCCCGTAGTCGCCCTGTCGCAGCTCAACCGCACGGTCGAGCAGCGCACGGACAAGCGCCCCGTGATGTCCGATCTGCGCGAGTCCGGTGCGATCGAGCAGGACGCCGACGTCATCTTCGCGCTGTATCGCGAGGAGTTCTACAACCCGGACACGACCGACAAGGGTGTGGCCGAAGTTCTGATACTGAAGCAGCGCAACGGGCCGACCGGACGAGTGAACTTGCGCTTTGCCGGCGAGAACACGCGCTTCGACAATCTCGCCCAGGGCTTCAGCGCTTCCGCGTACTGACCCGCGCGTGACTTCACGGGCCATGCCGATGTGGCGGTCCTGCGCGGCCCAGGCACGGGGCCGGGCGCTTCGGCACGAGGCACGGGCGGTCATCCGCAGCGACGCAGACAAGGCTCCATGACGACTGCATTGTGGGTTGTCGCCGTGCTGATGATCGCGGTGGGCGTGATCGGCACGGTGCTACCGGCGTTGCCGGGCGTTGCGTTCGTCTTCGGGGGCATCTTGTTGGCGGCATGGGCGGACGATTTCACCCGCATTTCTGGCTGGACCGTCGGCGCGCTTGGCGTCCTGGCGCTGGTCGGCGTGCTGGTCGACTATCTTGCCGCCGCGCTCTCGGCGCAACGGGTCGGGGCGAGCCGGATGGGAATTGCCGGCGCCGCGGTCGGCACGCTGGCCGGCGTATTTACGGGCTTGATCGGTGTGGTGTTTCTGCCACTGGTCGGCGCCTTTGTAGGAGAACTGATTGCGCACCGGGATGCGCTGCGGGCGGGGCGGGTCGGCCTTGCCAGCTGGCTGGGTTTGCTTGCGGCGACGGTGGCCAAGGTCGCCATCGTCTTCGTGATGGTCGGCACCCTGATCGCCGCGCTGATCCTTTAGACGGGACGGCGGGCGGCGGCAGTGCTAAAGTTTCGCGGTTCCGGGGACCGTCTCCGGACTTCACAGAGGAGACATGGATGAAGAAGGCATTGCTTGGAGTCGCGGTTGGCGCGCTGTTCGCGGGCACCGCGATGGCGCAGGAAGTCGAAGTGAAGATCGGACATGTCGCACCGCTGTCCGGACCGCAGGCGCACTACGGTAAGGACAACGAACGCGGCGCGATCATGGCGATCGAGGATCTGAACGCGAAGCATCTGACGATCGGCGGCAAGAAGGTCAAGTTCGTGCTGGTCAGCGAAGACGACGCGGCGGATCCCAAGCAGGGCGCGATCGTCGCGCAGAAGCTGGTCGACCAGAAGGTGAATGGCGTGGTCGGGCACCTGAACTCAGGGACCACCATTCCGGCGTCGAAGATCTACTTCGATGCCGGCATCCCGCAGATCACGCCGTCGGCGACGAATCCGAAGTACACCCAGCAGGGCTTCAAGACTGCGTTCCGCATCCTGGCGAATGACAACGCGCTCGGCGCGGCGACGGCCACCTATGCGACGAAGACGCTGAAGGCCAAGAAGGTCGCCGTGATCGACGACCGCACCGCGTATGGCCAGGGCCTGGCGGACATCTTCGAGAAGGTCGCCAAGCAGAACGGTGCGGAGGTCGTGTCGCGCCAGTTCACCAATGACAAGGCAACCGACTTCAATGCGATCCTGACGTCGATCAAGGACAAGAAACCCGAAGTGGTCTTCTACGGCGGCATGGACGCGCAGGCCGGCCCGATGCTGCGGCAGATGAAGCAGCTCGGCATGGACGCGGCATTCATGGGCGGTGACGGCATCTGCACGGTCGAACTGGCCAAGCTCGCTGGCGATGCTGCCACCAACAAGGTCTTCTGCGCGGAGGGAGGCTCTTCTCTGGACAAGATGCCGAAGGGCAAAGAATTCAGACAGCGCTTCGAAGCGAAGTTCAAGGACCAGATCCAGGTCTATGCGCCGTACGTATATGACGCGGTGATGGCGCTCGCGACCTCGATGGAGAAGTGCAATTCGACCGAGCCGAACAAGTACCTGCCGTGCCTGGCGAAATTGCAGATGGACGGGGTGACGACCAAGGTCCAGTTCGACTCGACCGGTGAACTGGTGAACGCTGCGACGACCCTGTACAACTATCCGGGCGGCAAGAAGACGCCTCTGCAGTAACGTCCAGACCGCTTCACGGAAAACGCCCGGCATGCCGGGCGTTTTCCTTTCTACAGGACGTCGCCGGCGTGGTCGGCAAGCCGCGACCGTTCGCCCCGCTGCAGCGTCACATGTCCCGAGTGCGGCCAGCCCTTGAAGCGGTCGACCACGAAGGTCAGTCCCGAACTTCCCTCGGTCAGGTACGGCGTGTCGATCTGGGCGATGTTGCCGAGGCAGATCACCTTCGTTCCCGGTCCGGCGCGCGTGATCAGCGTCTTCATCTGCTTCGGCGTCAGGTTCTGCGCTTCGTCGATGATCAGGTACTTGCTGATGAAGGTGCGGCCGCGCATGAAATTGAGCGACTTGATGCGGATGCGTGTGCGGATCAGGTCATTGGTCGCGGCGCGGCCCCATTCGCCGGCCGACTCGTCTGACTTGTTCAGCACCTCGAGGTTGTCCTCGAGCGCGCCCATCCAGGGCGCCATCTTCTCTTCCTCGGTGCCCGGCAGAAAGCCGATGTCTTCGCCGACCGGCACGGTCGCGCGGGTGACGATGATCTCCGAGTACCGCTTCGTTTCAAGCGTTTGCGCCAGGCCGGCGGCAAGCGCCAGCAGCGTCTTGCCGGTGCCCGCCTGGCCGATCAGCGTCACGAAATCGCATTCGGGGTCCATCAGCAGGTTCAGCGCAAAGCTCTGCTCGCGGTTTCGTGCGGTGATGCCCCACACGGCATTCTTGGCGTGCTGGTAATCGCGCAGCACGCGCAGTACCGCGGTCTTGCCGCGGATCTCCTTGACCTGCGCGTGAAACGGCGCGCCGTCTTCCAGGAAGACGAACTGGTTGACCAGCAGGCTGTCGACGATCGGACCGGTGATCCGGTAGAAGGTGAAGCCGCCCTGCTGCCACGACTCCATCCCCTTGCCGTGCTTGTCCCAGAAGTTTGCCGGCAACTGCAGCACGCCGGTGTAGAGGATGTCGGTGTCCTCCAGCACCTTGTCGTTGTAGTAGTCCTCCGCCGGCAGGCCAAGGGCGCGCGCCTTCACGCGCATGTTGATGTCCTTGGACACCAGCACGACGTCGCGTCCGGGGTGGATGTCCTGCAGCGCCTTGACGACCCCGAGAATCTGGTTGTCCGCCTTGCCCGCGGGCAACGTCGCCGGCAGCGGGCCGGCCGCGGCCTGGGTCTGGAAGAAAAGTCGGCCGCCGGCGTCCTGGTTGCCCAGGGCGTCGAGCGGAATACCGTCCTCGATCGGCGTCTTGCAGGCGGCCACCAGCGAATCGAGCGAGCGGCTGACCTGGCGCGCGCTGCGTGCCACTTCGGACATGCCCTTCTTGTGGTTGTCCAGTTCCTCCAGCGTCATCATCGGCAGGAAGACGTCGTGCTCCTCGAAGCGGAACAGGCACGTCGGGTCGTGCATCAGCACATTGGTGTCGAGCACGAACAGCCTGCGGTTCGCTGAGGCGACCCGCGGCTTCCGGCCGTTCTTCGGCTTGGCCTCGACCAGCGCGAGGTGCGCGGCCGCCGCGCCGCCGCGGTGCTCGGTGACCGGCGTCGATGGGGCTCGCGCCTGCGGCGCGGGCTGGGGTTCGGGGGCATGCGGTCGCAGGATCGGCGCGTCCTTGCGCGGCGTCGCTGCGGCGGTGGGGATCGAGGTCAGGAGGGTGGCAGGCTTGCTCGGCGGCTTCGGGAGAGGCATCAGCGTACGGCGTGGGTCGGCCGTTTGGTTGGAATGGATTACAGGGACTGCACGAAGGCAAGCACTTCGTCGACGTGGCCCGGCACCTTCACGCCGCGCCATTCGCGCCGGAGCCGGCCGTCCGCGTCGATCACGAAGGTGCTGCGCTCGATGCCGCGCACCTGCTTGCCGTACATGTTCTTCATCTTGATCACGCCGAACAGCGTGCACAGCTTCTCGTCCGGATCCGACACCAGTTCGAAGGGAAACTGCATCTTCGTCCTGAAGTTCTCGTGCGATTCCAGGCTGTCGCGCGAAACGCCGACCACCTCGGCGCCGGCTTTCCCGAATTTCGCGTACGCGGCGCCGAAATCGACGCCCTCCGTCGTGCAGCCCGGCGTGTTGTCCTTCGGGTAGAAGTACAGAACCACCGTCTTGCCCTTCAACGCAGACAGCTTGAACGTCCCGGCGGTCGATGCAGCGGTGAAGTCGGGAACCTTCTTGTCGATCGCGACGGCCATGGGTCTCTCAGTTGCCCTGCAGGAAGACGGCGACCACGCGCCGTCCCTCGCTCATCAGGATGTTGTAGGTGCGGCAGGCGGCCCGCGTGTCCATCACCTCCACGCCGACGCGCGCGTCCAGCAGCGGACGCGTCAGCCGCGGATGCGGGAAGCGCTGCCGGTCCCCGGTGCCGACCAGCACGATCTCGGGGCGCAGTTCGAGCAGGCTCTCGAAATCCTCGGCGCGCAGTGCGTCGAAGCTCTCTGCGCTCCATGACTCGACGGGATGATCGGGGGCGAGGATCAGGTTGCCCGCATGGCGCACCTGATTCACTTCGACGAAGCCGGGACCGTATGCGGTGACGGTGTTGAGCGAGGTCAGCGCGTCCGCGTGAAGCTTCAATTCGACTCCGGTTCGTGGCCGCCTGCCTGCCCGAAGCGAAATGCTGCGAAGCAGCGGCCACATTCGATTCCGGGTAAATTATGCCCAACGGCGCTGATTACACAAGCGCACGGCAAATCGAGGTCATCGGATGGTCGAGTTCCCGCGCATCAAGCGCCTGCCCCCGTACGTGTTCAACATCACCGGCGAGCTGAAGATGGCCGCGCGTCGGCGCGGCGAAGACATCATCGACATGAGCATGGGCAATCCGGACGGTCCGACGCCCAGGCACATCGTCGACAAGCTGGTCGAGGCCGCGCAGCGGCCGGACACGCACGGCTACTCGGTGTCCAAGGGCATCCCGCGCCTGCGGCGCGCGATCACCAACTGGTACAAGACGCGCTTCGACGTCGAGTTCGATCCGGATTCGGAAGCGATCGTCACGATCGGCTCGAAGGAGGGACTGGCGCACCTGATGCTCGCCACGCTCGACCGTGGCGACACGGTGCTGGTGCCGAACCCGAGCTATCCGATCCACATCTACGGGGCGATCATCGCGGGTGCCGACATCCGCTCGGTGCGAATGACGCGCGACGTGGACTTCTTCGCGGAGCTCGAGCGCGCGATCCGCGAGTCGTTCCCGAAGCCGAAGATGATGATCCTCGGCTTCCCGAGCAACCCGACCGCGCAGTGCGTCGAGCTCGAGTTCTTCCGTCACGTCGTCGCGCTGGCGAAGCAGCACGGGATCTACGTGGTGCACGACCTCGCGTACGCGGACATCACCTTCGATGGCTACAGAGCGCCTTCGATCATGCAGGTACCGGGTGCGCGCGACGTCGCGGTCGAGTTCTTCACGATGAGCAAGAGCTACAACATGGCCGGCTGGCGCATCGGTTTCATGGTCGGCAACAAGGACCTCGTCAACGCGCTGGCACGCATCAAGAGCTATCACGACTACGGCACCTTCACGCCGATCCAGGTGGCGTCGATCGCCGCGCTCGAAGGCCCGCAGGACTGCGTCGAGGAGATCCGCCAGCAGTACCAGAGGCGGCGCGACGTGCTGGCGAAAGGCCTGCTCGAGGCCGGATGGATGGTCGAAGTGCCGAAGGCTTCGATGTACATATGGGCCGAGATTCCGGCGCCGTACCGGGCGATGGGTTCGCTCGAGTTCGCGAAGAAGGTCCTGGCCGAGGCGAAGGTCGCCGTATCGCCGGGCATCGGCTTCGGCGACTACGGCGATGATCACGTCCGGTTCGCGCTGATCGAGAACGAGCATCGCACCAGGCAGGCGGTGCGCGGGATCAAGGAGATGTTCCGCCGGGACGGCATGTTGCCGAAGGCGGCCGCGTAACCGAAGAGAATCAGAACATCCGCACGCCGCTCGGCGTGTGCAGCAGCCATGAAACCCATCAAAGTCGGCCTGCTCGGCCTGGGAACGGTTGGTCGCGGGACATTCAACGTCCTGCGGCGCAACCAGCACGAAATCATGCGTCGCGCCGGGCGCGGCATCGAAATCGCGGCGATCGGGGTGCGCGACGTGGCGAAGGCGCGCGAGGCGGTCGGGAACATGGTGCCGATCACGGCGAACCCCGAGGACGTGATCCACCGCGACGACATCGACATCGTGGTGGAACTGATCGGCGGCTACGAGCCGGCGCGCAGCTGCGTGCTCGAAGCGATCGCGCGCGGCAAGCATGTCGTCACCGCCAACAAGGCGCTGCTGGCCCGGCACGGCAACGAGATCTTCGAGGCGGCGCGCGCGCAGGGCGTAATGGTCGCCTTCGAGGCCGCCGTCGCCGGCGGCATCCCGATCATCAAGGCGCTGCGCGAAGGACTGACGGCGAACCGCATCGAGTGGATCGCGGGAATCATCAACGGCACCAGCAACTTCATCCTGTCGGAGATGCGCGCCAAGGGGCTCGCGTTCGGCGCGGTGCTGAAGGAGGCACAGCGGCTCGGCTATGCCGAGGCCGACCCGACTTTCGACATCGAGGGCGTCGACGCCGCGCACAAGCTGGCGATCCTGTCGTCGATCGCGTTCGGGGTGCCGATCAACTTCGACGCCGCGTACATGGAAGGAATCGCGCGACTGGCCGCCGAGGACATCCGCTATGCCGAGCAGCTCGGCTACCGGATCAAGCTGCTCGGCATCACCAAGCGCACCGCGAAGGGCATCGAGCTGCGCGTGCATCCGACCCTGGTGCCGATGCAGCGCCTGCTCGCCAACGTCGAGGGCGCGATGAACGCGGTCCTGGTGAAGGGCGATGCGGTCGGAACCACGCTGTACTACGGCAAGGGCGCCGGCGCGGAGCCGACCGCTTCCGCGGTGGTCGCCGATCTGGTCGACGTCACGCGCATGCATACCGCCGACCCGGAGAACCACGTGCCGCACCTGGCGTTCCAGCCGGAGGCGATGGCGGAGGTGCCGTGGCTGACGATCGACGACACGGTCACGTCGTACTATTTCCGCATGCGGGTGGCCGACCAGCCGGGCGTGCTGGCCGACATCACCCGCATCCTGGCCGACGGCATGATCTCGATCGATGCGCTGTTCCAGCGCGAGCCGTCGGAAGGCGAAAACCAGACCGACATCATCATGCTCACCCACGATGCGGTCGAGCGCGACGTGAATGCCGCGATGAAACGCATCGAGGCGCTGCCCACGGTGCTGGCGCCGATCATCCGGATCCGGCAGGAAGAGCTGATCTGATGCGTTACGTCTCCACGCGCGGCAAGATGCCGCCGGCGGCCTTTACCGACATTCTGCTCGAAGGCCTTGCGCCGGACGGCGGCCTGGTGGTTCCCGAGTATTACCCGCGCATCGACCGCGCCACGCGGGCGCGCTGGCGCGCGCTCGACTATGCGGGCCTGGCCGGCGAGGTGCTGGCGCATTACTGCGACGACATTCCGCGCGCCGATCTCGACCGCCTGACGCGCACGACCTACACGCGTGCGACCTACGGCACCGACGAGATCACGCCGCTGAGGAACCTGGCGCCCGGACTGCACCTGCTGCAGCTTTCCAACGGCCCGACGCTCGCCTTCAAGGACATGGCGATGCAGCTGCTCGGGGCGCTGTTCGAATACGCGCTGGTGCGGCGCGGCGAGCGGCTGAACGTCCTCGGTGCGACGTCGGGCGATACCGGCTCGGCGGCCGAATATGCGATGCGCGGCCGCGACGGCATCAACGTCTTCATGCTGTCGCCGCACGGCCGCATGAGCGCATTCCAGCGCGCGCAGATGTACTCGCTCGCGGATCCGAACATCTTCAACATCGCGATCGAAGGCGTGTTCGACCAGTGCCAGGACATCGTCAAGGCGGTGTCCGGCGATCTGGAGTTCAAGCGCAGGCACCGGATCGGCAGCGTGAACTCGATCAACTGGGCGCGCGTGGTGGCGCAGGTCGTCTACTACTTCCGCGGCTACTTCGCGGCGACGACGGACGAGGACCAGCGCGTGTCGTTCTGCGTTCCATCGGGCAACTTCGGCAACATCCTCGCCGGCTGGATCGCGCGGCAGATGGGCCTGCCGATCGAGCGGCTGGTGCTGGCCACCAACGAGAACAACGTGCTGGACGAATTCTTCCGTACCGGTCGCTACCGCGTCCGCTCGGGCGCCGAGACGTTCGCGACCAGCAGCCCGTCGATGGACATCAGCAAGGCGTCGAACTTCGAGCGCTATGTGTTCGACATCGTCGGCCGCGATCCCGACGCGGTGCGCGAGCTGTGGTGGCAGCTCGACACGCGCGGCGTGTTCGACCTGTCGGTTACGCCGTACTGGCACAAGGTGCGCGCATCCGGGTTCGAATCGGGAACGAGCACGCACGCCGACCGGCTGCGCGTGATTCGCGACGTCTATCAATCGACCGGAACCATCGTCGATCCGCATACCGCGGACGGCATCAAGGTCGCGCGTGAACACCTCGACCCGCGCGTGCCGATGATCTGCCTCGAGACCGCATTGCCGGTGAAGTTCGCCGACACGATCGTGGAGGCGATCGGGCGCGAGCCGGGCCGTCCCGCCGCGTACGAAGGCATCGAGCAGCGGCCGCAGCGCTGTGAAGTGATGCCGGTCGACGTGCAGCGGGTGAAGGACTTCATCTCCGCGCATGCGCAATGAGTGGCGGTTTCGCCCGCTTCTGGAAGTCGATTTCGAGCGCCAGCGGCGCTGGCTGAACGAGCCGCATGTCAACCGGTGGTGGAGTCGGCGCCGCATCACGCGCGACGAGGTGCGTGCCAAGTACCTGCCGCGCATCCGCGGCGAGCAGCGGATCGTGTGTCTGGTCGCGCTGCTCGAGGGCCGCCCCGCGGGCTTCGTGCAGGCCTACCGGATCGAAGACCACGCCGCCTATACGCCCGGATTCACGCTGCCGCGCGGCGGCTGGGGGCTGGACTGGTTCATCGGGGAGCCCGGCCTGATCGGTCATGGGCACGGCGCGCCGCTGCTCGACGCGTTCGTCGGCGGCTGGCTGTGGGCGCGCAAGGACGCTGCGTACGCGGTTGCCGGGGCCGACGAGCAGAACATCGCGGCGCTGAAATGCTACGAGCGCGCCGCTTTCGTTCCGTGGTTCAGCACGATCCCGCGCGCGAGTTCCGAACGCTACTATCGGCGCGACCGCGGCGAGGGTTGGAACGTGGACAGGAACGTGCCATGAAGGCGATCGGCATCATCGGCTATTCGAACACCGGCAAGACCACGCTGATCGAGAAGCTGATCCCGATCTTTCGCG
>JBAIYN010000272.1:0-2039 GCA_037915775.1 Burkholderiales bacterium
CGCGAGATCCTCGTCATCAACACCACGATCCAGGTACGGCGCGCCTTCGAGAAGGTCGAGCTCGAGCCGTACCTGCGCGATTTCCTGGTCGGACCCTGGGTCCAGGCGCTGGTGACGGCGATCATGCGCGACGACGAGCAGCCCGGATTCTCGAAAGCGTTCCGCCAGGTCATTCATGACCTGGTATGGAGCGTGCAGCCGAAGGTGTCCGCCGACGAGCGCAAGCGGCTCGTCGCCATGATCCCGCCGATGATGCGGATCCTGCGCGACGGGCTGACGTCGATCCGCACGCCGGAGCACGAACAGAACCAGTTCTTCAAGCAGCTGATGCAGTCGCACGCGATGGCGGTGCGGCCGGTCGATCAGGCAACCTATATCAAGTCCTCGGTGGCGACGAGCGAACTGCGCTCGCGGATCGACGAGATGCGGATTTCCGGCACCTTCCCGATCACGACGGTCGCCGGCGGCGTCAAGGTCTCCGAAGGGGCCCTGATGCGCGCGGCGGAGCAGCACGCGGCGCAGGTGATGATCCCGGTGGCGCCCACCGACATCGGTCCGATCGACCGCAACGAAGAAGCGGACCTCGACGAACGGATCGGCACCTGGCAGCGCGGCACCTGGTTCGATCTGTGGAATGGAACCGAGTTCATCCGGGTCCGGCTGCGCTGGATCAGCCCGCTGCGTACGCTGTTCATGTTCAGCTGCACGCAGGAAACGCAGGCACGCGTGCTGGCGCCGGACGTGCTGAAGTCGTACCTGAAACGCGGCTTCCTGAAGCCGCTCGAGCACGATCCGCTGATGAAGCGGGCGGTCGACGGCGTCGTCGGCGAGTTCGAGCGTTCGCCCAAGCGCGCCGAGGACCTTGCTTCGCGGTTTACGGCATAACCGTCGAAACTCTAGCGCTGGCGGGTCAGTGCGTGACCTGCGCCTGCTGTCGGTACTCGACGATTTCGACCAGGTTGCCCGCTGGATCCTCGACGAGGATGTGCTTGCCGGCGGGCGTGTCGAACCGTGGTCCGCGCGTCTTTACGGAGCGGCTCGCCAGGCGTGCGATCAGCCCGTCGAGATCGTTGGTATTGAGGATCACGCGGTTCCAGCCGCCGGGCTGAGGTTTCGTCCCGTCCGGCTGCGGCGCCGCGGCGTTGCTCCCGGGACCTGTCAGCCAAATGATCAGGTCGCCGAGCTTGACCAATGCGAACGCTGGCGGAACCTTGCGCACGACCTGGAAGCCAAACATGAAAGTGTAGAACTCCGCCGCACGCTCAACGTCGTCGACGATATATCTGATGTTCACGGTTAACCCCGTTTCTATTGGTTGCAGCCGGTGATTGGAATTCGCCCGATTTCAGTTACCGAAGAACCATTCGAAACTATACCGATCGGGAAGATCCTCGTAGGGACAAGCAGTCCAATCGCCGCATCGGCTGCGCTGGTTTGATTCAGAGCGTCAGGCGGGGTTTGGAACCGGTGCGGAATCAGCGTGTGTGACCAAATGCTGCGCGCTATTTGCTCAGCTGGCGCATCGCGCGCGTCAGCCCTTCAAGCGTCAGCGGAAACATCCGCCCGGTCATGATCTGGCCGATGACCGAGATCGACTGCCGGTACTGCCACAGCCCTTCCGGCTCGGGATTGATCCAGATGTGCTTCGGAAAGTGGTGCGTGAAGCGCTGGAGCCACACCGCGCCGGCCTCGGCGTTGTTGTGCTCGACGCTGCCGCCCGGCTGCAGGATCTCGTACGGGCTCATCGTTGCGTCGCCGACGAAGATCAGCTTGTAGTCCGGGTTGTACTTGCGCAGCACGTCCCAGGTGTCGAACTTCTCCGCGAAGCGGCGCCGGTTGTTGCGCCACACGTATTCGTAGACGCAGTTGTGGAAGTAGTAGAACTCGAGGTGCTTGAACTCGGCCTTGGCCGCCGAGAACAGCTCCTCGACGCGCTTGATGTGCTCGTCCATCGTGCCGCCGACGTCGAGCAGCATCAGCACCTTCACCGTGTTGTGCCGCTCCGGCACCATCTTGATGTCGAGCCAGCCGGCGTTGCG
>JBAIYN010000052.1:0-1841 GCA_037915775.1 Burkholderiales bacterium
GTCAGCTCAGTCAGTCCAACCTTCATCACCGTCATCCAGCGAGGCGCGTACTTCGGCCGTGCCGACGTCAAGCCCGGTGGGCACATTGGTATGGAACACTTTGCTCAGTGCCCCCGCGGCTACGGAATCCAGAGTGACTTCGACGTTCTTGATCGCGAGCCGCTCCTCGTGCTTCGACACGGAAGCGTTGGCCAGAGAAAGGTTGAACAGCGGCAACCGCCCGACGAAGCTGCCATCGACTGTCACGAGGCCCGTCAGCACTGGCGCAACTTTCGGGTAGGCCTCGATGGCGAATCCGGTCAGCTCGACTCGAGTGGCGCCGGCTGCAGCGACCGTAGCGAAGCAGGAAGTGCGGGACATATGGGTTTCCTCCATAGCGAATCGGTTCCTATCATATCGCCCTAGACAAGGTGTATTATCGAAACCAAATTAGGCTTAAATGTATCATCTGTCCTAGACAAATGACAACAATGCAAAAGCAGGGTGCGCCAATCGACATCAGCGCCGTTGAGCGCGAGACCGGCATTTCCAAAGACACCTTGCGAGTCTGGGAGAGGCGTTACGGCTTCCCGAAGCCTCTGCGCGATGCCAACGGAGAACGGGCTTACCCCTTGGATCAGCTGGCCCGCCTGCGCTCGATCCGGCGCCTTATCGATTGCGGCCTGAGGCCGGCGCTGGTGGTGGGTGCGACCGACAGCGAGCTGGCAGCACTGCTGCGGCAAGAGCCACCCTCAGCCGCGACAGCCCTCACCGAGTCAGGGCCAGTTCGTGACATTGCGGTGCTGCTCGAGCGGCGTGACATGTCGAGCCTGCAGGCGCGGCTGATGAGCACGCTTTTGCAGCTCGGGGTGCAGCGTTTCGTCACGGAGATCGCGGCTCCGCTCACCGTTCATGTGGGCGAGCTGTGGGAAGCAGGACGGATCACTGTGGCGGAAGAGCACCGCTATAGCGAGCTCGTGCAGCAACTGCTGCGCTCGGCGATTCGGACCGATCCTGACGTGAGCGAGCGGCCGCGCATACTGCTCACCACGCTGCCCGGAGAGGCGCATGCCCTCGGCTTGCTAATGGCGCAGGCGTGGCTCGCTGCCGAGAAAGTGCATTGCATCTCCCTCGGTACCCAGACGCCCGCAACCGAGGTGGCCGCCGCAGCGCTCGCCTACCAGGTGGACGTCGTCGGACTGTCATTCAGTCTAATCCACACTCCCAGTTCGGCACGTAGAGAGCTCAGCGCGCTGCGCGCCCTGCTTGACCCCTCAATCGTCATTTGGGCGGGTGGCAGTCTGTGGCGGCATGCGCGCAAGAAACTCTCAGGCACCGAGTACATCGTCGATTTCTCGGACCTGACTACGGCGATCAAACGGTGGCACTGAACTGCGCTACGGCGCGTCGTCAGCGCTCGCGGAAGCAGGTTATCGGCACAACTTCAGCGGTTGCGCTGATGCCTGCGTTACTCGTGGCGATGCTGCTCGTCTCGGGCGATGTTCTCGCCAACGTCGAAAGGAACGACTGGACGTTCCGCGTTCTTCTCGACGGACGGCAGATCGGCCGGCATCAATTCACGTTGCACGCTGACGATGCCGGAGAGTTCGAGCTGCGCAGCACAATGCAAATCGACGTGCGCATGCTATTCGTGAGCGTTTACCGCTACCAGCACGAGGCGGTTGAGCGTTGGCATGGAAACTGCCTGCGCTCCCTGGTCTCGCACACCGAGACTAATGGCGACCGTGAGGCCGTAAGCGCCACAACTCACGGCGATGTTCTGTCGGTGAAGCGCGCCTACCTGCTCGAAGCGCACGCCGGCTGCATCATGAGCTTTGCCTACTGGAACCCGCAGATACTCC
>JBAIYN010000289.1:0-14610 GCA_037915775.1 Burkholderiales bacterium
AGACGATGGCGCAGCTGCGCGCGGTCGCGCCGGAGAACGTCGCGCTCGGCAATCGCGCCAATGCCTGCGAAGTGCTGCCGCGTCTTGCCGCGCTGCTGGCGACGACTGCCTAGGATGAAACGGCCCCCACGCTCGCTTTGCTCGCTGCCCCCCGAGGGGGCGTGTCAGTACCTTCGGGCGGCCGGGCGGTACTGACATGCACCCGGCGCCGTGGGCGGCATTCGTCGCCGGGGTATTCCTGCTGCAGCAGCAGTCGCAGCTGCCGGGCGAGCGATGGATGGCGATCCTCGGCGCCGCGGCTGTGGTTGCGCTGGCGCTCGGTTGGCGGCTGGCGCGAGGGCAGACCGCGCCGGCGCCGACCGCGGTGGCGCTTTTTTCGGTCGCGACATTCGTGCTCGGTTTCGTCTGGGCCGCACTGCTGGCGCAGGTGCGGCTCGCCGATCAGCTGTCGTTCGCGGACGAGGGACGCGACGTCCGGATCGTCGGCGCCGTCTCCAGCCTGCCGGCGCAGCTCGAGCGCGGAACACGCTTCGAGTTCGACGTCGAACGCGTGCAGACGGGCGGCGTGCACGTGCCGGCGCACGTGTCGCTTGCCTGGTACGGCTCAGGCGCGGCCGTCAAGCCGGCCGAGCGCTGGCAGTTCACCGTGCGGCTGAAGCGGCCCCACGGCGTGCTGAATCCCGGCGGGTTCGACCTCGAGGCGTGGATGATCGAACGCAACCTCCGCGCGAGCGGCTATGTGCGCGACGCCGCGGGCAGCGAGGCTCCGCGACGGATTGACGCGTGGGTCTGGAGCGCCGGGGCGCTTCTCGACCGCGCCCGCTACGAGCTGCGCGCGCGCCTGCAGCAGCATGTGCAGGACCAGCGCTACGGCGGCGTGCTGATCGCGCTGATCCTCGGCGATCAGCGGGCGATCCGCGAAGAAGACTGGGCGCTGTTCAACCGCACCGGCATCTCGCATCTTGTTTCGATCTCCGGGCTGCACATCACGATGATCGCGGGACTCGCGGCCGCCATCGTGAGCGCGGCTTGGCGGCGATCGCGCCGCGCGCTGTCGCTTGCGACGGCCCAAGGGGCGGCGGCGCTCGCTGCGACGGGCACGGCGCTCGCGTATTGCCTGCTGGCCGGCTGGGGCGTTCCGGCGCAGCGGACTTTCTTCATGCTGGCGACCGTGGCGATCTCGCTGCTGCTGCGATGGCAGGCGCGTGCGTTGACGACGCTGGCGATCGCCGCGGCGGTGGTCTGCGTGCTCGATCCCTGGGCCGCGATTGCGCCCGGGTTCTGGCTGTCGTTCGGCGCGGTCGCCGCCATCTTCCACGGTGTCGGAGGACGACCGGCCGTCGCCTCGGGCTGGCGCGCGCACCTGCGCGAGGTTGCCCGCGTCCAGATCGCGGTGACATTGGCGCTGGTTCCGCTGACGGTCGCGCTGTTTCAGCAGGTATCGATCGTTTCGCCGCTGGCCAACGCCATTGCGATTCCGCTGGTGAGCCTGGTCGTGACGCCGCTCGCATTGCTCGGCGGGCTGCTCGCCGTGCTGCCCGATCCGCTCGCGACGATCGCGGTGCCTTGCCTGGCGCTTGCGCACTGGCTGTTCGATCTGCTCGCAAGCGCGTTGCAGTGGCTCGTGCAGTTTCGCTGGGCCAGCGTCGCAATCGCGGCGCCGCCGTGGTGGGCGCTGATTCTCGCGCTGCTCGCCGTGTTCTGGCTGCTGGCGCCGCGCGGCTGGCCGCTGCGCTGGGCCGCGATCGTATGGCTGATCCCGATCTTCGCCTGGCCGCCCGCGCGGCCGGCGGCCGGCGAAGTGTGGGTCACCGCGATCGACATCGGGCAGGGCATGGCGGTTCTGGTCGAGTCGGGTGAGCATGCGCTGCTCTATGACTCGGGGCCGCGCTACTCCACCGAGGCCGACGCGGGCGCGCGTGTCGTCGCGCCGTACCTGCGCTGGCGCGGCATCGACCGCCTCGACCTGCTGGTCGTTTCGCACCTCGACAGCGACCACGCCGGCGGGACCGCTTCTCTGTTGCGCAGCCAGCCGATCGATCGCATCTGGACGTCGGTCGTGCCCGGACATCCGATGTTCCGGCCGATGCAGCCGCAGCGATGCAGCGACGGTCAGCGCCTGGGGCTGGGCGCGATGGACGTGCGCGTGCTGCATCCGCTCGACGCCGATTACGACGCGGGCCGAATGACGACGAACGCGATGAGCTGCGTGATCGATATCCGCGCCGGGCCGCACCGGATACTGCTGACCGGCGATCTGCCGGCCGCGCAGGAGGCGCAACTCGCTGCACGCCACGCGATGGGCGAGGCATCTCTACTGGTCGCACCCCATCACGGCAGCCGCAGTTCGTCGAGTCCTTCGTTTGTCGCGGCCACCCGCCCGATGTGGGTGGTCTACCAGGTCGGCTATCGCAACCGTTTCGGGCATCCGGCCGAGGAGGTCACCGCTCGCTATGCCGAGGCAGGCACCAGGGCGGTGCGGACCGACCATGCTGGTGCAACGCAATTGCGCCTGCGGCCCGATGGGTCGATCGAAGTCGATTCGACCCGCGCGCAGCACCCGCGCTACTGGAGCAATCGCCCCGGCCGCAGCGCCGCCGGCGAAGGCGACGCGAGCGACGAACTTTCGGCGCAGCAGACGGAACCGCTGATCGAGCCGATGCAGCCGTACTGAAAGGGTGTCGGCATCCTTCTTGCTAGACTGGATTTGCAGGCCCAGTGAGGCGTTGCGCTGAAGAGTGAGGACGATGGGCACCGCCTTCGACGAGATGCGTGCGACGGATCGCTCGGTGCGGCCGCACTACCTCGAGTTCGAATCGTGGCGCGCCGCGCAGAGCGAGGAGGCGCTGCAGCTGAAGCGGGCCGAAGCCGACCTGGTGTTCCGGCGCGTCGGCATCACGTTCGCCGTCTATGGCGATGACGCGGGAACGGAAAGGCTGATCCCGTTCGATGTCATTCCCCGAATCATTCCCGCCCCCGAGTGGGCGCAGCTGGAGGCGGGTCTGCGCCAGCGCACGCGGGCGCTGAACATGTTCGTGCACGACGTCTATCACGAACAGAACATCATTCGTGCGGGCCGGATTCCGGCCGACCAGATCTTCAGGAATTCGCAGTACCGGCCGGAGATGCACGGCGTCGACGTGCCGGGCGGCATCTATGCGCACATCGCGGGCATCGACATCGTGCGCGCCGGAGCCGGGGAGTACTACGTGCTCGAGGACAACCTGCGCGTGCCCAGCGGCGTGTCGTACATGCTCGAGAACCGCAAGATGATGATGCGGCTGTTTCCGGAGCTGTTCGCGCGCAATCGCGTCGCGCCGATCGAGCATTACCCGGATCTGCTGCTGGAAAACCTGCGCTCGGTCGCACCGCAGGGCGTCGCCGACCCGACTGTCGTGCTGCTGACGCCCGGCATGTACAACGCCGCGTATTTCGAGCACGCCTTCCTCGCGCAGCAGATGGGAATCGAGCTGGTCGAGGGCCAGGACCTCTTCGTGCAGGACAACGCAATGTTCATGCGCACGACGCGCGGGCCGCGCCGCGTCGACGTCATCTATCGCCGCATCGACGATGATTTCCTCGATCCGCTCGCGTTCCGCGCGGACTCCTCGCTCGGCGTGCCGGGGCTGCTCGGCGTCTACCGCGCCGGTCGGGTGACGCTCGCCAATGCGATCGGTACCGGCATTGCCGACGACAAATCGATCTATCCCTACGTGCCGGACATGATCGATTTTTACCTGGGCGAAGCGCCGCTGCTCGCCAACGTGCCGACCTTCAGGTGCCGCAACCGCGACGAGCTCGATCACGTGCTGGCGCACCTGCCGGAGCTGGTTGTGAAGGAGGTGCACAACGCAGGCGGCTACGGCATGCTGGTCGGGCCCGCGGCAAGCCGGTCCGAGATCGACGAGTTCCGGGCGAAGCTTCGGGCCGATCCGGCCAACTTCATCGCGCAGCCGACGCTGGCGCTGTCGACCTGCCCGACCTACGTGGAGGCGGGCATCGCGCCGCGCCACATCGATTTGCGTCCCTATGTGCTCTCCGGACGGGAAGTGACGACCGTTCCGGGAGGGCTGACGCGCGTCGCGCTGCGCGAAGGATCGCTGGTGGTCAACTCGTCGCAGGGTGGCGGAACCAAGGACACCTGGGTGCTGGAAAGGTGATCCGTGATCTGTGATCCGTGAGGGTCAGAGTGGGCGCGGATCGGGTCACGAAGAACGGATGACGGACAACGGATCACGGATCACGAGAATGCTGAGCCGCACCGCGGACCACCTGTTCTGGATGGCGCGCTACATCGAGCGGGCCGACAGCCGCGCGCCAGGCGTGGCTGCGTCGCAGGCTGACTTGCGCGCAGCGCAAGTCAAGCGCGCGGGGCGCGCGGCCGTAGACAAGACACCAGTCGGCGTGACCGCGCCGACCGGTGTTCGAGGCCGGTGACGACGATGCTGAGCCGCACGGCAGATCATCTGTTCTGGATGGCGCGCTACATCGAGCGGGCCGAGAACACCGCGCGCATGCTCGACGTAAACCTGTCCACGTCGCTGCTGCCGCAGTCGGCGGAGGAGGCGGAGCGAGGCTGGCGCGCGATGCTCGGCATCTCCGAGCTGCAGCACGCGTTCGAGGACCACTATCCGCTACTGTCGGCGCGCGATGTGCTGGATTTCATGGTCCGTGATCCCGGCAATCCGTCGTCGATCTACGCATGCCTGCAGGCCGCGCGCGAGAACGCGCGCGCGGTGCGCGGTTCGCTGACCACCGAGGTTTGGGAAACGCACAACACCACGTGGCTCGAACTGCACGGGCAGCTGTCAGGCGACCTGCTCGAGCGCGATCCGCAGCAGCTGTTCGAATGGGTGAAGTTCCGCTCGCACCTGTCGCGCGGCGTCACGATCGGCACGATGCTGAAGGACGAGGCCTTTTTCTTCATCCGCCTCGGCACGTTTCTGGAACGCGCCGACAACACCGCCCGGCTGCTCGACGTGAAGTTTCACGGGACAGGACCGGTCGCGGACGCGCTCGGCAGCAGCGGGCCGGTTGGCCATCAGACGGATTTCTATTACTGGGCCGCGATCCTGCGTTCGGTGTCGGCGTTCGAGGTTTACCGCAAGGTCTATCGCGACGTGATCACGCCGTCGCGCGTGGCCGAATTGCTGATCCTGCGCGACGACATGCCGCGCTCGCTGCTCGCGTGCATTCACGAGGTCTGCATCAACCTCGAGCAGGTTCGCAACAGCCGCTCTGGGGAGACCGAGCGGCGCGCCGGCCTGCTGCGCGCGGAGCTGAAGTACGGCCGCATCGAGGACATCCTTCACCTCGGACTGCACGCCTATCTGACGAGTTTCCTCGAACGGGTCAACGACCTGGCCGGACGCGTGAGCCAGGATTTCCTGGTTCCGCTCGCCATGAGTTGACGCGCCGGCGCGATGCAGTTTGCCGTGCTTCACCGCACCGTCTACCGCTACGGCGCCCCTGTGCAGGCGACCGTGCAGCTGCTGCGGCTGACCCCGCGCGCGGAGGCTCATCAGCGTCCGCTGCGGTGGCGTCTGCATGCACCGGGGGCGCTCGCGGTCGGGCAGGACACCTACGGCAACGTCTGCCATACGCTGTCGCTGTATCAGGCGCACACCGAACTGGTCATCGAAGTGCGGGGCGAGATCGACGTCGATCCGCTGCGGGACGGACATCTGGAACACGATCGCTGGCTGCCCCCGATGGCCTATTGCGGTGAGACGGCGTTGACGACGGCCGATGCGCGCGTACGCGAATTCGCCGGAACACATCTGCGCGCCGCTACGCCGGCCGGGTTGCTCGAGTTTGCGCAGGAAATCCGCGCGCGGGTCGCATACGAGCCCGGCACGACCCACGTCGCCACCACTGCGTCCCATGCGCTGGAGCAGCGCTGCGGCGTCTGCCAGGACCACGCCCACGTGTTCATCGCGGGGTGTCGCGCGCTTGGCATTCCCGCACGTTACGTATCCGGGTACTTCTATACGACGCAGACGCCTCATGCGGCGAGTCACGCCTGGGCGGATGCCTTTCTGCCCGAGCATGGGTGGATCTCGATCGATATCACGCATGGCGTCTTCGCGTCGGATGCGCTCGCGCGGCTCGCGGTCGGGCGTGACTACGACAGTGCCTGCCCGGTGCGCGGCGTCCGCGTCGGCGGGGCGGGCGAGACGATGGAGGTGCGCGTTAACATGCGGCCGTTTTCCCTGCATGCGGCCGTCGACTCGCAATAGCGGCCGCGGTTGGATCGCCGATGACCTACTGTGTCGCAATGCGGCTCGACGCCGGCCTGGTGTTCCTTTCCGATTCCCGCACCAATGCGGGCGTCGACCAGATCTCCACGTTCCGCAAGATGACCGTGTTCGAGCATCCGGGCGAGCGCGTGCTCGTGCTGATGAGCGCCGGCAACCTGGCCATCACGCAGGCGGTGCGGCAGACCGTCACCGAACGCATCGGGCCGCACGATGCCAGCGTGTGGAACGCGAAGACCATGGTGGAGGCGGTGCGCGTCGTCGGCGATGCGGTGCGCGAGGTGTATGCGCGCGATGCCGCGGCGCTCAAGCAGTCGGGCATCGACTTCAACTGCACGTTCATCTTCGGCGGCCAGATCCGCGGCGAGCGGACGCGCCTGTTCCTGGTCTACGCGGCGGGTAATTTCGTCGAGGCCACGCCGGAGAACGTGTACTTCCAGATCGGCGAAGCGAAGTACGGCAAGCCGATCATCGATCGCGCGATCGGACCGTCGGCGTCGCTGAATGAAGCAGCGAAATGCGCACTGATCTCGATGGATTCGACCTTGCGATCGAACATCTCGGTCGGCCTGCCGCTCGACCTGCTGGTGTACGAAGCGGATTCGCTGCGCGTGACGAAATTCGTGCAGATCGACCACAACAACCAGTACATGCAGATGATCCGCAGCACCTGGGGTGCGCGCCTGAAGCAGGTATTCCAGGAGATTCCGGATCCGACCTGGCGCGATGCGAGCGCCGCACCCGGCGCGCCGCTGCTGGAAACCGAGCCGAGTTTTCCGGTGCGGGCGCCGCTGCCCGAGACGCTCGAGACCGCAGCCCGACCGGCCGGGGTCCAGCGGGTCGCCGAACCGTCGCCGCAGATGCCGCCGCGTCAGTCCGACGGCTAGCGCGGCTGCCGGCCGGACCCGCGCGCGAGGCGGATCAACGGGTGATGACGACGAGCACGCTGCACGGCGCGTGCTCGATCAGCGCGGGCGACGTCGATCCGCGCCACCAGCGCGCGGCCCAGCTGTCGAGGTGCTTGTGGCCGACGACGATCAGGTCGGCATCGATCTTGCGCGCGTAGGCGGTGCTCTCCTTGACCGTGTCGCCGACGAGCACCTCGCCGCGAGCGGTGTGGCCGCGCTCGGCGAGCTGGCGCAGTCCGTCCTGCAGGATGTCGTTGTACTTCTGCTTCTCCTCGTCCTCGTACACGCCGACATAGGCGCCGCTGTCCAGTCCGACGTAGGTCGAGGTCGGACTGGGCATCACCGCGATCAGGAAGATCTCGGCGCGGCTCCACTGCGCGATGTCGTGCGAATCGAGCAGGGCCTTCTGTCCGGACTCGGAGCCGTCGTAAGCCAGCAGGATGCGTTTGTACATGGGTTCCTCCCTGCGCGGATTCCCGATTCTCAGCGGCACACTCTACTGCGCATACCAGCCGCCGTCGACATTCCAGGCCACACCGCGGATCTGGCTGGCCGCGTCCGAGCACAGGTACACGGCGAGGGCGCCGATCTGCTCGGTGGTGACGAATTCCATCGACGGCTGCTTTTCGGCCAGCAGTTGCCGCTTCGCCTCTTCGCCCGCGATCTTCTCGCGCGCGGCGCGGTCGTCGATCTGCGTCTGCACCAGTGGCGTCAGCACCCAGCCGGGGCAGATCGCATTACAGGTGACGCCCGTGGTCGCGGTTTCCAGAGCGACGGCCTTGGTCAGGCCGACGATGCCGTGCTTCGCGGCGACATAGGCGCTCTTTTGCGCCGAAGCGACCAGCCCGTGGACCGATGCGACGTTGACGATGCGTCCCCAGTTGGCCTGCTTCATCTTCGGCAGCGCGAGACGGATCGTGTGGAAGGCCGAGGACAGGTTGATCGCGATGATCGCGTCCCAACGCTCGGGCGGGAATTCCTCGATGCTGGCCACATGCTGGATGCCGGCATTGTTGACCAGCACGTCGATGCGACCGAACGCGGCTTCGGCGCGCGCGATCATGTCGGCGATTTCGGCGGGCTTACTCATGTCGGCGCCGTGATACAGCGTGCGCGCGCCGCCACCGTGCAGTTCCTTCTCGATGGCGGCGATCGCCGCCGCGTCCCCGAATCCGTTCAGCACGATGTTGGCGCCTTCCGCGGCCAGCGCGCGTGCGAGCGCCAGCCCGATGCCGCTGGTGGATCCGGTGACCAGCGCGGTCTTGCCTTTCAACATGACGGTCTCCTGAAGCAACCGGAACAGTATGCCAGCGCGACGAAACTACAATGCGCGCTGCAAAGGAGCACGAATGTCGTCCGACTCACCGCGCTTTTCGTCGGTCAAATGCCTGTCGCCGGCGGGCTTTCACCGGATGGCCTACACCGAGTGGGGAGACCCGGACAACCCGAACGTCGTGCTGTGCGTGCACGGGCTGACCCGGGTCGGGCGCGATTTCGACACCCTGGCGCGCGCGCTGTCGGGACAATTTCGCGTCGTCTGTCCGGACGTCGTCGGGCGCGGCGCCAGCGAATGGCTGCGCGCCCCGCGCTACTACGACATTCCGCAATACTGTGCCGACATGGCGACGCTGATCGCGCGGCTGAACGTCGACGACGTGCTGTGGATCGGCACGTCGATGGGCGGACTGATCGGCATCGCGGTGGCCGGGCAGCCGGGCGCGCCGATCAGGAAGTTCGTGATCAACGATGTGGGGCCGACGCTGAACGCGGCCGCGATCCAGCGCATCGGCGAGTACCTCGGGCGGTCAGTCCGCTTCGACAGCGTCGACGCCGCGGTCGACTACGTATCGACCGTCGCCGCGCCTTTCGGGCTGAAGAATCGCGCGGAATGGCGCGCGATCACGGAAACGACGATCCGGCGCGACGGCGATGGCTGGGTGCTGCACTACGATCCGCGCATCGCCGAGCCTTTCAAGAGCGTGACGGCGGAGGCCGCTGCGCGCGCGGAGGCGGCGACCTGGGCACTCTGGGACAACATCCGCTGCCCGACGCTATTGACGCGGGGCGCACGGTCGGACCTGCTTTCTGTCGACACCGCGGCACAGATGTCGCGGCGCGGTCCCGGGGCGAAGCTGGTCGAGTTCGCTGGCGTAGGCCATGCGCCGATGTTCATGCACGACGACCAGATCTCGGTCGTGCGCGATTTCCTCCTGAACGGATAGGAACGATGACGATCAAACGACTTCACACCGGGCCGCGCATGAGCGAGGCCGTGATCTGCAACGGGATGGTGTTTCTCGCGGGGCAGGTCGCCGACGACGCGAAGCAGGATGCGGCCGGCCAGACCCGGCAGGTCCTGGCGTCGATCGACAGGTTGCTGGCTGAGGCGGGCACCGACAAGTCGCGCCTGCTGTCGGCAAACATCTTTCTGGCGGACATGGCCGACTTCGCGGCGATGAATTCCGTGTGGGATGCCTGGGTGAGTCCGGGCAATACGCCGGCGCGTGCGACGGTCGAAGCGCAACTCGCGCGGCCCGGCTGGCTGGTCGAGATCGTGGTGACGGCGGCGCTGCCGTAACGCTCAGCCGACACGCTCGCGCTTGAGTTGTACGACGACCGGCTGCGCCGCCGGCGGCGCGCGCCCATGGAAGCGATCGAGCAGGTCCTTCCAGCGCGCGCGGGCCAGCGCGAGATTTGCCAGCTTCACGTGGCCATAGCCGCGGATCTGCTCGGGCACCGACGCGATCTGAACCGCGATGTCGTGGTTGCCCGCACTCAATCCGGCGACCACTTCGGCGATCAGCGCCCCATAGTCGTCGCGCAGCTGCCGCTCGAGGCGGCGCTCCTTGGTGTAACTGAACACGTCTAACGCGCTGCCGCGCAGCCGTTTCAGGGGCGCAAGCAGCCGCAGCGCAGACATCATCCACGGTCCGAACGCGAGCTTGCGCGGCCTGCCGTCCGGACCCGGCCGCGCCAGCAGAGGCGGCGCCATGTGAAAGGTCAGGCCTTCCCAATCCTCGAACTGCGCCGCCAGATCACGCAGGAACTCGCCATCCGAATACAGCCGCGCGACCTCGTATTCGTCCTTGATTGCCATCAGTCTGGCGGCATGGCGCGCGACCGCGGCCGTCAGCTTCAGAGGTGCACCGACACGCTGCTGTTCGGCAGCGCGCACGCGCTCGACCAACGAGCGATAGCGATCCGCATATGCGGCGTCCTGGTATTCGGCCAGGAATCTTGCGCGGCGCGCGATCAGTCCGTCGTCGCCTTCGAGGTCCTCCCAGTCGGGCGCGCGCGGCGACGCGCTCGACCGCGCGTCATCGGTCTGCCCGGCAAAGCGGCGCAGCGCCTGCGGGGCGGCGGCTGCGATGCGTCCGAGCGCAAACGCGGTCCGGTTCATCTCCACCGCCACGCCGTTCAGTTCGATCGCGCGCGCGAGCGCGGCCTCCGACACCGGTATCAGCCCGCGCTGGAACGCGTAGCCGAGCATCACCACGTTGGCCGGCATGGTGTCGCCGAGCAGCCGTTCCGCGATCGCCTGCGCGTCGACCGTCTCGACGCGATCATCGCCGGCCGCGAACCGCATCTTGGCGAGCAGCGCGTCGGTGTGCAGGCTCGCGTCGGGATTGCGCACGAAAGCGGCGGTGGCGATCTCGTGGGTGTTCACGTGGATCACCGTCCTGCCGTGCTTGACGGTGCCGAGCGCGTCCTGACTCGCGCCGACGACCAGGTCGCAGGCGAGCACGATGTCCGCCTGCTGTGTGTCGATGCGCACCTGGTTCAGCAGATCCGCGGTCGGCGCGATCCTCACGAAAGACAGCACCGCGCCGCCCTTCTGCGCGAAGCCCATGAAGTCGAGCACGCTCGCCTGCTTGCCCTCGAGGTGCGCGGCCATCGTCACCAGCGCGCCGACGGTGACGACGCCGGTGCCGCCGACTCCGGTGATCAGCAGGTCGAACGGACCGGTCCATTGCCATGCCGGCGGTGGGCCGATGCGCTCGATCTCGCGCGCAACGTCGTCGGCCGTGTATTCGCGGCCTTCGTGCTTGCGCAGCACGGCGCCGTGCACCGACACGAAGCTGGGGCAGAAGCCCCTCACGCATGAGTAGTCCTTGTTGCACGAGGTCTGCTCGATGCGGCGCTTGCGGCCCCAGTCGGTTTCGACCGGGATCACCGACAGGCAGTTGGACTGCTCGCCGCAGTCGCCGCAACCTTCGCACACGCGCTCGTTGATGAAGATGCGCCGCGGCGGATCCGGGTATTCCTTCTTCTTGCGGCGCCGGCGCTTCTCGGCGGCACAGGTCTGGTCGTAGATCAGAACGGTCACGCCGGGCGTGTCGCGCAGCCGTCGCTGCACGACATCGAGTTCGCTGCGGTCGTGAAAAGTCGTGCCGCGCGGGAATTCACGCTCGCGGCTGCGATACTTGCGCACGTCGTCGGACACGATCGCGACGCGGCGCGCGCCCTCGGCCTCGACCTGGCGCGCAATTTCCGGCACGCCGATCTTGCCGTCGACCGGCTGCCCCCCCGTCATCGCGACCGCGTCGTTGTAGAGGATCTTGTAGGTCATCGTGGCACCCGCGGCGATCGCCTGCCGGATCGCCAGGTATCCGGAGTGGTAGTAGGTGCCGTCGCCGAGGTTCTGGAACACATGCTGCTCGTCGGTGAACCTCGAGTGCGCGGCCCAGTCGACTCCCTCGGCGCCCATCTGGATCAGGCCCGACGTTTCGCGGTTCATCCAGCTCGCCATGAAGTGGCAGCCGATGCCGGCCAGCGCGCGAGAACCTTCGGGCAGCCGTGTCGACGTGTTGTGCGGGCAACCGGAGCAGAAGTAGGGCAGGCGCCGCACGCCGTCGCCTTCGTTCGACAACAGTTTCGGCATCGTGAAGTCGACCACCAGGTGGCGGCGGTCGAGGGCAGGGTTCAGGCGAGCGAGCCACTCGGCCACCACCGGCATCACGCGCGACGGGCGCAACTCGCCGGTCGCCGGCAGCAGCGGGGCCTGATCCAGCGGCGTGCGTGCGTCGCGCTTGCCGGACACGCGCGGCCGCTGGGTGCCGGGCAGCGGATAGAGCAGCTCCTTGATCTGGTTCTCGACGATCGGAGCCTTCTCCTCGATCACCAGGATCTCTTCCAGCCCCTGCACGAAGTCGAGGATCCGCGTCGGTTCGAGCGGATAGGCGAGCCCGACCTTGTAGACGCGCACGCCCGCCGCTGCGAGCGCATCGGGATCGAGCTCGAGCCGGCGCAGCACCTCCATGAAGTCGAAATGGGCCTTGCCAACGGTGACGATGCCGAGCGTGGCGCGCGGGCTCGATACCACGTGGCGGTCGACGGAGTTCGCGCGCGCGAAAGCGCGCACGGCGTCGAGCTTGTGCTGCAAACGCTCCTCGATCGAGAGCGACGGCAGGTCGACGGCGCGCACGTGCAGGTTCTGGGGCGGCGTGTAATCGACCGGCTTGTCGAAGTCGATCGGCACACGGTCTAGATCGACCGTCATCGCCGACTCGACGACTTCCGAGATCGCCTTGAAGCCCACCCAGTTGCCGGAAAAGCGCGACAGCGCCCAGCCGTACAGACCGAACTCGAGGTATTCGGCGACGTTGGCCGGATGCAGGATCGGCATCGACCACGCCTGCATTGCTGCATCCGATTGGTGCGGCATCGACGACGATACGCAGCCGTGGTCGTCGCCCGCCACGACGAGCACGCCGCCCAACGGGCTGGACCCGTACGCGTTGCCGTGCTTCAGCGCATCGCCGGACCGATCTACGCCGGGCCCCTTGCCGTACCACATGGCGGACACGCCGTCGACGGTGCGCTTCGGATCGAGCGCGACCCGCTGCGTGCCGAGACACGCGGTCGCGGCCAGGTCCTCGTTGATCGCCGGCAGGAATTCGATGCGGGCTTCCTTCAGCAGCTTTGCCGCTTTCCACAGCTGCTGGTCGACCATGCCGAGCGGGCTACCGCGGTAGCCGGACACGAAACCGGCAGTGTTGAATCCACGTGCGCTGTCGAGCGCGCGCTGCATCAGCAGCAGGCGCACCAGTGCCTGCGTGCCCGTCAGGAAAACCTGGCCGCGCGTGGCGGTGAGGTTGTCGCCGAGCCGGTAGTCGAGCCTGATCGTCGTCGAGGTTGGATCGCCAGGCATGTGGATGCTCCCGAGCGAGGGTGCGGGGAGCTTAGTCAGTTGTGCGGCCGGCGCAACAAAGGCCCTGCTTAGAACACGCCGGCGGCCAGGCCCGCCGCCAGCGCCGCGCCGACTTCGCGGCAGCGCGCGAGATCGCCTTCCCGGATCGTCTTCGGCGCGAGAATGGCTTCCGGCGTCTGCGCGGCGGTGTTCACGATCACCGCCGGTGCGACCTCCTTCAGTCGCAGGCCCGTTGCGATGCGCTGGATCTGGCGCACCGCGCCGCTGCCGTCGCTGCCGGCGCAGACCAGGATCGCATACGGCCGGCCGTTGATGCGGTCGAGCGCGGCGTAGTAGATCCGGTCGAAGAACTCCTTCATCAGGCCGGCCATGGTCGCGAGATTCTCCGGAGCGACAAACAGATAGCCATCCGCCGCCAGCACATCGTCGCCGGAGGTGTCCTGCGCGCGCTGCAGCCGCACGTCGACTTCTTTTTCGGCGCCCGCCGCGTCAGCCGCGGCCCGCGCCATCTGTTCCGACCCGCCGGTGCGCGAATGCCAGACGATCAGCAGGCGCTTCATCTTCCCGCCGGGTCCTGGCGGAAGAAGGCGGCGAGTTGCGCGTACCAATCGGGGAACGCGTCGCGCAGCCGCATCGGATTCACGAAGAACGCTTCGCTCGACACGGCAAAAAACTCGCCTTCGCTGTGCGCCGCATAGGCATCCACCGGCAGACGCGCGTACCAGGGGTCGGCCGCCGCATCGTCGGGATCGATGTCCGGCGGAATTTCGCCCTCGATCAGATCGAGTTCGGCCTGCAGTCGCTCGAACGCGTCCTGCAGGACCATCGCCCAGCGCCGCGGCTCGAGGGTCGGATGCAGTTGACGGTCGAACGGCGGCACCCCATCGGCGTCGCCATTGAGCATGTCGATCTTGTGGGCAAATTCGTGGATGACCACGTTGTACGAACCGGCCTGATCGTGACCGTGGCGCGCGTCCTCCCAGGAGAGCAGCAGGGGTCCGCCGTCCCAGGCCTCGCCGGAGATCGGCTCGATGTATTCGTGGACGACTCCGGATTCGTCGGTCACGCGGCGCGGCACCAGGAACTCGCTCGGATAGACCACGATGCTGGTCCAGCCGCGGTACCAGTCGATGCCGAGGTTCAGGATCGGCAGGCAAGCCTGCACCGCGATATTGACCTGCATTTCCGCGGTCAGTTCGAGACCGTCCGCGGCTGCCATTTCCTTGTCGACCAGCAACTGCTCCGCGAGCACGCGCAGCCGCGCCTGCTCGCCGGCGGAAAGGCGCGTCGTGAA
>JBAIYN010000566.1:0-2184 GCA_037915775.1 Burkholderiales bacterium
GCTGCAGCCATCGACACGACTTCATCAGCCTGAAGACGTCGATCGCGGGTTCTGACATCTCCGCGGCGCGTGCGCGGACTCGCGAGCTGTTCGTTCTATAAGGCCCTGCCAGCGTGCAGCCCCGCAAGCGATCGCAGTTTGAACCGCCTCGGGCCTCACTGGATGACGCGCTTTTTTCCGCTGCGCCAAAATTCCGACGTTAACCTGCAATCTTTGAACTGCGTGGATCAAAAATCCATGCGGCCTTTCAGCAATTGCTGGAGTGTCCTCGTTGTCGCGGTATTCGATTTGGGCGAATCCGATGCGCAAGTGCGCGGCGCTGCTGTGCCTGCTGCCCGTCGCCGCGCTCGCCGGGCGGCCGTTTTCGACCGACGACGCCGGCGTGACCGCGGCGGGCGAATGCGAACTCGAATCGTATCTGCTGCGTGCCAGCGCGCGCGGCGAATCCGTCGCGCGCGGCGGCTGGATCCAGCCGAATTGCGGCGTCGGCCGGCAGACCCAGCTCAGCATTGGCGCCGGCCACACAGACGCGGGGGGCAACGCGATCTCCGCGCTTGTGCTCGCCGGGAAGACCGCGCTGCGCGAACTCAGCGACACGCAGACCGGCTTTGCGCTTGCATACAGCGCGGCGGGCAGCCGGTCATCGGGCCAGGGATTCAGGCGCGATTCGACGGCGGTGGCGGCGATCGTTTCCACGCCGTTGGAAAAGGATCTGCTGCTGCACGCGAACCTGGGGTGGCTGCGCTCGCAAGTCGACCGCCGGAATTCGACGACGTGGAACGTCGCGCTCGAGCGCACGGGAGTCGTCGAACATCTGGATGCCGGTGCCGAGGTTTACGGCGACAGCCGCACTCCCGGCGCATTCGTCGGCATTGGCGCGCGCTACGCGCTGCGCCCGGAAAAGCTCTTCGTTGATTTTTCCTGGGCGCGCAGCAGCGCATCGACGCGCGGCACGCTGGCCACGCTCGGAATCAAACTCGCTTTCTGATGTGGCCGAGTGGCGCCGGTTTCTTCAGCGCGCTTCCAGCGGTGAAGGCGCGCGTTCGAACAACGCGTGGCGCAGGCAGCGGTAGATCGCAGCGGCCTCGAAGCGCATCCCGTCGCCGTCCTTCAGGCAGATGCGCATGTCGTTGGCGCCGGAGCGCACCGATACATGGGCGCTTGCCTGCGCCGGCAGTCGATCACCCGCGGAGGCGACGCGCTGACATTCGGCCAGTGCCTGCAGCACGCGCTGCTGCCGTCCGGCAACGCCGGTCAGCTCGACATGGACTTCGTCACCGTGTTCGCTGACTCGCATCAGCATGATTCGCCTCCGTGTCGCTTCACAACGAGGGACTGCGGGGTTTCGTTGACGTTACGTCGTGGATCGCGACAGGTATCTGGCGAAAAACGTACGCGATTGCCCCGCTATTCGCCATCGGGAAGACGGCGGCGTGCGCTCGGAGGCGGGCCGGGTCCGATGCGCGGGGCGGCAGGTGCGGCAACCGCGCCGCTGCGCCTGTGGTCAGTCGAGCGCGGCTCGCTCAAGGATGGCCGGACGGGCCTCGATCTGCTCCACCAGTTGCGTCATCGAGCGGTCGATCTGCGGCAGCCTGCGCGTGATGTCTTCGGTCGATGCAACCTGCGCGAACTGCGTGAGCGCTTGCTGTAGATCCGGCGGCAGGTCGTTGTGCAGATAGCGCCAGCCGAAGTCGAATCGCTCCGGGCGATGGCGCATGCCGGCCAGTTCGATCAAGGCGCGCAGCAGTCCGTTGACATAGAAGCCGTAGGCGTCCAGCGCGTGGCCGCGCAGGATTTCCTTCTCCACCAGCAGGCGGTAGATCGGCCAGGCGGCGCGGATCTGCGCAAATCGACGCGCGAGCCTCGCGGCCAGGGCGGGGCGGTCGATCGGCAGTGCCCGGACCCGGCCGCTGCGGTCGAAGTGGACGATCGGCTCGCCATGCCGCTCCCGTTCGAGAAACTGCTGTGCATGATCGGGCGGCAGCACGCAGCATTCGATGGCGAAATAGCGCGGTGCCGGTTCGAGCAGGTAGTGACGCTGGGCCAGCCCGGCAAACGCCGGCGGCTCGACGCGCCAGGTGTGCGCGATGCGCGCCACGCCCGCGAGCGCGTCTTCGAACACCTGGAAGGCCGCCTCCGTATGCGCTGCGTCGGCGACGACATACAAATCGATGTCCGACAGGT
>JBAIYN010000591.1:0-3738 GCA_037915775.1 Burkholderiales bacterium
CCTGGCCAACCTGCACGACTTCGCTCGGGTGACGCACGCGCCGCCACGCCAGATCGGTGATGTGCAACAGTCCGTCGATCCCGCCCAGGTCCACGAACGCGCCGTAGTCGGTGATGTTCTTGACCACGCCCTTGACGATCGCGCCCTCTTTGAGCGTCTCGAGCAGCTTCTGCCGCTCCTCGCCCATGCTGGCCTCGACCACCGCGCGGCGCGACAGCACCACGTTATTGCGCTTGCGGTCGAGCTTGATGACCTTGAACTCGAGCGTCTTGCCCTCGAGGCCGGACGTGTCCTTCATCGGCCGCACGTCGACCAGCGAGCCCGGCAGGAACGCGCGGATGCCGTTCGTCATCACGGTCAGGCCGCCCTTGACCTTGCCGGTGATGGTGCCGGCTACGAGGTCGCCGCCTTCCAGCGCCCGCTCGAGGTTCAGCCACGCCGCCAGGCGCTTGGCCTTGTCGCGCGACAGGATCGTGTCGCCGTAACCGTTTTCCAGCGATTCGATTGCGACCGGAACGAAATCGCCGGGCTTCACATCGACCTGACCGAGATCGTTCTTGAACTCGTCGATCGGGATGTACGCCTCGGACTTCAGGCCGGCATTGACGACGACGAAGTTGTAGTCGACGCGGACGACTTCGGCAGTGATCACTTCGCCGGCGCGCATTTCCTTGCGCGACAGGCTTTCTTCAAACAGGGCGGCAAAGCTTTCCTTCGCCGGAGCAGAGTGAGTTGCAACGGAAGACATTAAGTGACTTTCATCCACGCCCAGGCTTTGCGCCCAAGCGGAGTTGAACACCACGCGCCGGACACATGCGGAACCCGGCGCGCACCCGCGACCACGCTACTTTGCGGCCGCCACCGCGTACCAGTGCAGGACCTGCGCCACGACTTCCTCGATCGACAGCGACGAAGAATCCAGCTTGTACGCGTCCTCTGCCGGCTTCAACGGAGAGGCGACGCGCTTCGAATCGCGCTCGTCGCGCTCCCGCAGATCCTGCAGAAGAAGCGCAAGTTTAGCCGGAAAGCCCTTTTCGATCAACTGCTTATAGCGGCGTTCGGCACGTGCCTCGACGCTCGCGGTCAGGAACACCTTCAGCCGCGCATCCGGGAATACGACCGTGCCCATGTCGCGACCATCGGCCACCAGCCCCGGCGGTTGCCGGAACGCGTGCTGCAGTTCAAGCAATGCCTGGCGCACCGGCGCGTGCACGGCAACCCGTGAGGACAGCCGGCTTGCCTCTTCGGAACGGATCGCATCGGTCAGGTCGCGGCCGTCGAGCAAGACGCGCCCATCGTCGAATCGTGGGGACAGCGCGGAAGCGAGCCGCGCCAGACCCGCCCCGTCATCGAGCGAAACATTCGTCTCGGCTGCGCGCACGCCGACGAGCCTGTACAGCGCGCCGCTGTCGAGGTAGTGAAACCCGAGCGCCCGGGCCACCGCCGCGGCGACCGTGCCCTTGCCCGATGCCGTGGGCCCGTCGATCGCGATCACCGGCGGCATCATGGCGCAGCGCGCTGGATCAGGCGTTCCAGCTGGGTGAAAAAATCAGGGTACGTCTTCTCCACGCAGTGTGGGTTGCGGATGTGGACCGGCACGCCCGCGGCCGCCGCGAGCGCAAAGCACATTGCAATTCGATGATCGTCGTAGGTATCGATCGTGGCTTCGCGCACGGTGGCGGGCGGCTCGATCTCGATCCGATCCGCGCCCTCGAGCACCCGTGCCCCGAGCTTGCGCAGCTCCGCCGCCATCGCGGCGATGCGATCGGTTTCCTTCACGCGCCAGGAGCCGATCCCGCGCAGGATCGTGTTCCCGCGCGCGAACAGCGCCACGATCGCGGCCGTCATCGCGGCGTCGGGGATCGCGCTGCAGTCGAAATCGATCGCGTTCACCGACCGCCCCGCGCGCGCCTCGATGAAATCGCCGCCCCAGCCGACTTCCGCTCCCATCTGCTGCAGCAGATCGGCAAATGCAACATCGCCCTGCAGGCTGTCGCGGCCCACACCACGCACGCGCACCGGACCGCCGGCAAGCGCACCAAGGGCGAGGAAGTACGACGCACCCGACGCGTCCCCTTCGACGGCGTAGTGGCCCGGCGCGCGGTACTGCGCCGGCCTGACGTGGAATGACACGGCCTGACGATCGATGGTCACTCCGAATTGCGCCATCATTGCCACCGTCATCGCGACATAGGGCTGGGAGATCAACGTGCCCGACACGCGGATCGTCAGCCCCGCCGGCGGCGCGATCAAGGGTGCCGCCATCAGCAGCCCACTGACAAACTGACTGGATACATCGCCCTTCACGCCAACGTGCTCGGCGGTCAACCGGTCTGCGGGGCCGATCGCCAGCGGCGGATAACCGGCCACGCCCTCGTAGCGGATGTGGGCGCCGAGCGCATTCAGCGCGTCGACCAGATCGCCGATCGGCCGCTCGCGCATGCGCGGCACGCCGTCGAGGCGATACGCGCCGCCGGCAAAAGCAAGCGCCGCCGTCAGCGGGCGCATCGCGGTGCCGGCGTTGCCGAGGAAGAGGTCGGCTTGCCGGACCGGAAACCTGCCCGCGCAACCCGTCACTCGCGTCGCGTCCGCGTTCTGCTCGATCCCGACTCCGAGCAGGCGCAACGCAGCGATCATCACGCGCGTGTCCTCGGCGTCGAGCAAGCCGGTGAGCCGCGTCTCGCCGCGGCTCAGCGCCGCCAACAGCAGCGCCCGATTGGAGATGCTCTTCGAGCCCGGCAGCCGCACCTCCCCAACCGCGCGCACGATAGGCGCGATCGTCAGCAGATCGGGCCAATCACTCGGCATCGAACGTCTTTGCGTGGCGCCGACGAGTGCGGCTGGCAAGATCGAAAACGCGCTCGATCTCTGTGGCATCGCCCGCGTCGACGGCGCGCTGCATCTCGTCCAGCAAAGCCCGATACCCACGCAGCTCTTCGCCGAGCGCAGTCCGGTTGGCGATCGAGATGTCGCGCCACATTTCCGGGCTGCTGGCGGCGATCCGCGTGAAATCGCGGAATCCCGCGCCGGCAAAATCGAGCTTGTGTTCGCCGTCCGGCTCGGACGCGATGCGCGCGACCAGCGCGAAAGCCAGCAGATGCGGCAGGTGGCTGACCGCCGCGAAGATTCGGTCGTGCTCGTCCGCATCCATGCGCGAGACTCTTGCGCCCGCGGCCGCCCACAGGTCCTCGATCCGCGCAAGCGCATCAGTGCTGGTATCCGCGACCGGCGTGCTCACGTACAGCTTGCCCTCGAAGAGCGCGCCGTCCGCGTTGTCGACGCCGGGCCGTTCGCGACCCGCGATCGGATGCCCCGGAACGAATCGACGGAAGGAGAAGCTGCTGTGCGCGTTCAGCGCGGCGCGTGCCGCGTCGATCACCGAGCGCTTTGTGCTCCCGACATCGGTGATCAGCGCGTGCGCCGGCACCGCGTCGGCGATCGCGGCGAAAGTCGACTGCATCGCACCCACCGGAACCGCGATCAGGACCAGGTCCGCTTCACGAACGGCGGCCGCTGCGCTCGCCGCCGTCCGGTCAATCACGCCGAGCTCGCGCGCCCGCGCCAGTGCGGTCGCATCGCGGTCGAAGCCGATCACTTCGGCGACGGCGCCGCTGCGGCGCCAGGCGATCGCAGCAGAGCCGCCGATCAGGCCGACGCCGATCAGCGCCAGTCTCATGCGCGCGTCACCCGGCCCGCGCGGCAGCCAGCGCGTCCGGCAACGCCGCGAGCAGCTTGGCG
>JBAIYN010000546.1:0-4510 GCA_037915775.1 Burkholderiales bacterium
TCGCCGCCCTGCGCGCGCAGGCGCAGGTCGCGCTGCGGGCGCGCCGCGACGACGAACGCAGCGACGCGCTGCGCGAACTGATCGGCGGCGTCGATCGCGCCACGCGCCTGGTCGAAAGCGTGCTGACGCTGGCGCGGCTCGATGCGCGCGCGCTCGACCGCAACGCGCTGCCCGCGGTGGCACTCGACCGGATCGCGGCAGAGGTCGTCGCCGGCCTGCAGCAGGTGCCGGGGGCGCGCGCGCTGCGCGTCGAAGTCGACGTTCCGCCGCTGACGCTGCGCGCGGATTCCGAATCGCTGCCGGTCGCGCTGCGCAATCTGTGCGAGAACGCGCTGCGACACGCGGCCGCGCGCGTGCGGGTGGAGGCGCATCCCGAGGGCGATGCCATCGTCCTTGCGGTGCGCGATGACGGCCCCGGGATGACGCCGGCGCAGAAGGAACGGGCCTTCGACCGCTTCTATCGCGGCGCCGATGAAGGAACGGGCGCCGGTCTCGGTCTCGCGCTCGTCAAGCGCGTGGCGGAGATGCACGCGGGCGCGGTGCGATTCGGTGCCGGCCTCGATGGCCGCGGCGTCGGCATCGAACTCGTGCTGCCGCGCGGCGCCACCGTGGCGCCGCGCGCCTGACCGCCCGGCATTCAGCGGGCCGCGGCGGGATCGGCGGCGCGCGCCGGTGCCGCGGGCGCGACCGGCGCATCGGCCGGGGCGCTCCTGGCCGCCTGCGCCATCCGGAGTTTCCGGATCTGCGCCAGGCGCTGCACATCGATCGATGGCGTGGCGCCGAGGCGCTCATAGACGAAGACGCTCGCCGCCGGTTCGGTGGCCGGCCGTGCCGGCGTCGGCAATGCCTGCGCTTGCGCGCCGACCGCGAACAGCGCGATGGCAGCGGCGATGAGGTTCGGACGGATACGCATGGTGGACTCCTTTTCGTTCTGTCGTGCGGGTCGACCGACACCGCTCACTCGACAGGTGCCACTGTGCGCGCCGCGTGTCAGAATGAATAGACATTTCAGGACGGAATCTATGTCGATTCGTTCAAAACACGCGGCGCCGCCCGCTGCGACACCTCCCTCGTTCGACCTGCTGTCGGATGTGATGGAGCAGGTGCGCCTCGAGGGCACTGTGTACTTCAGCGCCGAACTGCACGCGCCGTACGGAATCTCGATCGACCGGCCGCATCGCAGTCCGTTCTACATTGGCCTCGAGGGAGAGTGCGAGATCCAGGTCGGCCGCGGCCGGCCGCACCTGATCGGCCCGCGCGACTTCATCCTGCTGCCGAAGGCCACGCCGCACGTGATCCGCTCGGACCGCGGCGCGCGGATCGTGCCGTTCGAAGACTGGCTCGCGACGCATCCGATGGACGCGCACGGCTTCACCGTGCACCGAGGTCCGGGCGCGGTGCGGCGCGTGATCGGCGGCTTCTTCTCGACCGATTCGCTGAAGATCAATCCGCTGTTCGACGCGCTGCCGCAGCTGATCCTGCTGCGCGGGACCGATCCCGACGTGCAGCGCTGGCTGCAACCGACGCTCGAGTTCATACGCGCCGAGATCGACTCCGGGCTGCAGGGTTCGCGCACGGTGCTGCGCCGGATGGCGGACGTGCTGTTCATCCAGGCGCTGCGCGCCTACGCGGCGCGCAACCGCGGAGCGGCCGGCTGGCTGCGCGGACTCGGCGATCCACGCGTGGCGAAGGCGCTCGTGCTGATGCATCAGCGCTATGCCGACCCGTGGACGCTCGACGCGCTCGCGCACGAGGCCGGTGCGTCGCGCACCGCGCTCGCGGTGCGGTTCCGCGAACTGGTCGGCGAGGCGCCGATGGCGTACCTGACGCGCTGGCGCGTCACGCGCGCGGCCAATCGGCTGCGCAGCGAACGCACGCCGCTCGCCCGCGTGGCCGAAGGCGTCGGCTACCAGTCCGATGCGGTGTTCTCCAAGGCGTTCCGGCGCGTGACCGGCGTGTCGCCGGGCCGCTATCGGCGCGAGGCGACCGGCGCCGCGGCACCGCGCTGAGCCTCCGGTAGAGTGGCGCTGCCTGCTTCGACCGCATCGATTGCGTCCATGACATTGCCTGCCCTGCTGCGCGACCGGCTGCGCCTGCCCGTGATCGGTGCGCCGCTGTTCATCGTCTCCAACCCGACCCTCGTGATCGAGCAGTGCAAGGCAGGCATCGTCGGCAGCTTTCCGGCGCTGAACGCGCGCCCGGAAAGCGCGCTGCAGGAGTGGCTGGCGCGCATCTCGTCCGAACTGGATGCGTGGCAGCGCGCGCACCCGGGGCAGAAGATCGCGCCGTACGCGGTCAACCAGATCGTGCACGCATCGAACTCGCGCCTGCAGCACGACGTCGACGTGTGCGTGAAGTTCAAGGTGCCGATCATGATCACGTCGCTGCGCGCGCCGGACCTCGTGGTCGAGGCCGCCCACGGCTACGGCGGGCTCGTGTTCCACGACGTGACCAACATCGCGCACGCGAAGCGCGCGCTTGCGGCCGGCGTGGACGGGCTGATCCTCGTCTGTACCGGCGCTGGCGGGCACGCGGGCCGGCTGTCGCCTTTCGCGCTGGTGCGCGAGGTGCGCGCGTTCTACGACGGCACGATCATCCTGGCGGGTGCGATCGCCTCGGGCGATGCGATCCTCGCCGCGCAGGCGCTCGGCGCCGATCTGGCGTACGTCGGTACGCGCTTCATCGCTTCAAAGGAGGCTAACGCGCCCGACGCCTACAAGCAGATGCTGGTCGACGCGAAGGCCGAGGACATCGTGTACACGAACCTGTTCACCGGCGTGCACGGCAACTACCTGCGCGGAAGCATCGTCGCGGCGGGACTCGATCCCGACAACCTGCCGACCGCCGACAAGAGCGCGATGAACTTCGGCAGCGGCAGCAGCCGGCGCGAGAAGGCCTGGCGCGACATCTGGGGCGCCGGCCAGGGCGCAGGACAGATCCACGACGTGCCGGCCACCGCCGAGATCGTCGCGCGGCTGGAGCGCGAATACCGCGCGGCGCGGGCGCGGCTCGGACTTGGGACGGCGTCGCGTTCATGAGGGGGACTGCACGATGCTCGTACCTCGACTGAGACTCGGCGGGGCCGGCCCCGAAGTTTCGCGACTCGTATTCGGCGTATGGCGGCTGATGGCCTGGAATCTCGACGACGTCGGGCTGCGGACGCTGATCGAGTCCTGCGCCGAACTCGGCATCACGACGATCGACCATGCCGACATCTATGGCAGCTATGGGTGCGAAGAGCGCTTTGGCCGGATGCTCGACCATGCGCCTGGGCTGCGCGATCGCCTGGAACTCGTGACCAAGTGCGGCATCAAGCTGGTGTCGGAACGTCGTCCGGAGCACCGGCTGAAGCACTACGACTCGTCGAGCGCGCACATTGCCGCTTCGGTCGACCGCTCATTGCGCATGCTGCGCACGGATCGCATCGACCTGCTGCTGATTCACCGTCCCGACCCGCTGATGAATGCCGACGACACCGCGGCGGGCCTCGAATCGGTGGTACGCGCCGGCAAGGTACGTCATGTCGGCGTTTCCAACTTCACGCCCGCGCAGTTCGACCTGCTGGCCTCGCGCCTGTCCATTCCGCTCGTCACGAACCAGATCGAACTCTCGGTACTGCGACTCGAGCCCTTCGTCGACGGCACGCTCGACCATGCGCAGCGGCTGCGCATCGCGCCGATGGCCTGGTCGCCACTCGCCGGCGGGCGTCTGTTCAGGACTGATGACCCGCAGGCCCAACGAGTACGAGCCGCGCTGGTCGAGGTGGGCCGCGACCACGGCGGCGCAGCCGGAGATCAGGTCGCGTTCGCCTGGCTGCTTGCGCATCCGGCACGGATCGTGCCGATCGTGGGCAGCGGCAACATCGAGCGGATTCGCGGCGCTGCGGGTGCGACCACGCTCGCACTCACGCGCGAACAATGGTTTCGCATCTGGACCGCGTCGACCGGGCGCGACGTTCCGTAGGGGCAGTGCGTTCAGTTTTCCGAGAAACCGACCGGATTCGGCTGCCGCGCTTCGCGGTGGTACTTCACAAGCGCAAGCGTGCGGTAGATCCCATGCACGAACTTGCCGTACGGCAGTACGACGAAAAGCGCCAGCGCGCAGCCGAGGTGGATTGCGAGCAGCATAGGCATCGCGCTCGTCGAGCGCAGCGCAAGCAGCACCAACCCGGTCGCGCTCGTCGCGAGCAGCAGCCACAGCAGTCCCGCGTCGAGCGGTTGCATCGCCGGATCGCGCAGCCGCGCGTCCTGCCCGCGCTTCAGCCGGAGCAGCCCCGCGGGACCGATCAACAGACCGAAACCGCCCAGCGTTCCGAGCACGACCGGCGGGCTCGTGAACGCATAAGGCGCCTGCAGTCCGAGCGCGTAGTGATAGACCGTCGCAACGCAGGTCGCGGCGAAGCACAGCAGGAAGCCGTAGAACGTGAAGTGATGCAACCAGCGCCGCGCATGCGTGGGGCCGTCGTCGAAGCCTTCGCGCACGTAGCAACCGTCGCCGCCGCCGTCGAGGT
>JBAIYN010000480.1:0-14613 GCA_037915775.1 Burkholderiales bacterium
CTGAAGAACGCCCCGATCCTGCTGCTCGACGAGGCGACCTCGGCGCTCGATTCGGAATCCGAGCGCTTCATCCAGTCGTCGCTCGAGCGCCTGATGCGCGGCCGCACGACGATCGTGGTCGCGCACCGCCTGTCGACGATCGAGCGCGCCGACCGCATCGTGGTGCTCGACGCCGGGCGCGTGGTCGAGATCGGCACGCACGCCGAGCTGCTCGCGCGCGGCGGCCTGTACTCGAACCTGTATCGGATCCAGTTTGCAGTGCCAGCGGAGGCTACCTCATGACCACGAATGCCCAGACCCCACCGATCAGCCGTTACCCGGTGCCGGACCTGAAGGATCTGCCGCAGGACATGCGCGATCGCATCCTGGCGGTGCAGGAAAAGTCGGGCTTCGTCCCGAACGTGTTCCTGACGCTCGCGCATCGTCCGGCCGAGTTCCGTGCGTTCTTTGCCTACCACGACGCGCTGATGGAGAAGGAGAGCGGGCTGACCAAGGCCGAGCGCGAGATGATCGTCGTCGCCACCAGCGGCGCGAACCAGTGCCACTACTGCGTCGTCGCGCACGGCGCGATCCTGCGCGTGCGCGCGAAGAATCCGCGCATCGCCGACCAGGTGGCGATCAACTACCGCAAGGCGGACATCACGCCGCGCCAGAAGGCGATGCTCGATTTTGCGCTGAAGGTGGCGAACGAGGCGTACGCGGTCGCGGACGCGGACTTCGAGGCGTTGCGCGCGCACGGCTTCACCGACGGGGACATCTGGGACATCGGCGCGGTGGCCGCGTTCTTCGCGCTTTCGAACCGGATGGCCAACATGATCGGCATGCGGCCAAACGACGAGTTCTATCTGCTGGGGCGCGTACCGAAGTCGTGAGCGATGAAGAGGGGACCGCCAGGCCCCCTCGTAAATTCATGCTGCCGGCTACCTGATCGAGTAGGTCACGCGGCCGTAGATGAAGCGTCCGCGCGGATCCGCGTATTCCGGGTCGTAGCCCGCCTGGAACGAAACTGCGCCGCCCGAGTTGGTATACGGCGGATCGGTGTTGAAAATGTTCTTTGCGCCGAGCGTGAGCTTCAGGTTCTTGAACCCGGAGTACGTTCCCTGCAGATCGAACGTCTGGTAGGCGCTCACCAGCGGGGGCTGCGTGGTGACGCCGCAGTTGGGATCGGCGTTGCCACAGAGGTCGCGGTAGTTGGTCTGGTAGTTCTGCGCGACGTTCATGTTCCAGGGACCGCGCGTCCAGTCGAGCGACAAATAGTGCCTCCAGCGCGGGATCACGCCGCCGGTGGCGGTGTTGATCTGATCGATGCCGCCGGTGAAGGTCCCGTCCGGGTTCTGGACGTCGTACTTGCTGAAGTAGGTGCCGTTGAGTGCGATCGTGAAGCGGCCCCACTCGCCCGCAGGGATCGCCCATTTCGCGTCGACATCAAAGCCGGCGACCTTTGTTTCGCCGAGATTGATGTTTGTTTGATCGATGTTCACGATCGGTCCCGGCAGATTCGGAAAGCCGGGGCTGATCGGACCGCGCGTCACCAAGCTGCCGTACTTGTTCAGATCACTCAGAATGATCGACGCCGTCACGCCGTTGACAATCGTGTCTTTCAGATCGATCTTGAAGGCGTCGATCGCAACCGAAACGTTGTTGATTGGCTCCAGAACCAGTCCCAGCGTGTAGTTGTTGGATTTCTCCGGCTTGAGGGCGGGATTGCCGCCAAGCGTGGTCGCGAACTGCGTCGCGCAATCGATCGATGATCCGGTCGTCGGGCAGCGCACCGGATCGTTGAGACCGTTGGGCGTGACTCCGGTCTGCTGCGGCAAATACAGATCCTGCAGACTCGGGGCGCGGAATCCGCGGCCTGCCGATGCACGCACGAGAATGGATCGGGTCGGCTGCCAGCGTAGGCTCAGTTTTGGGGTGGTCGAATTGCCTACCCCCTCGTAGTGGTCGTAGCGGACCGCGCCATCGGCCTCGAGTCCCTTGACGATCGGCACGCTGATCTCTGCAAATGCAGCTGTCACGTTTCGAGATCGGTCGGTCACCAGGAAATTGCCGCCATAGCCGGAGATGTCTCCGGATGCGATTGCTGCGCTGGGGTCGAACTTGTACTTCTCCTCGCGTATTTCCGCGCCAAGCGCAACCGCCAGTGGCCCGCCCGGAAACTGCAACAACTCCCGCGAGGCTTTCGCTGCCAGGCTAGTGATGCTGGTGTCGATTTTGAATGCATCGCCCACGAACTGGGTGGCCTTGAGCTGGTCGTCGATCTCCGGTGTATTTGGACCGAAGAAGTTGACTTGGCCGCTGTTCAGGAGGGGCAGAATTTTGCTAAGCGCCGGAAAGCCGCCGTTGACGTGCTCAACAAGCTTGCTCGCGCTGTAGAGGACGGCCGTATCGAAGTCCCAGCCGCTTGCTGTGCCCTTGAGGCCTAGCGTCAGGCGCGGCGCTTCCGAAACGTCGGTAATGTTGCGGTCACCCGTGACGGCAGAGCGATAACGGATCGCGAGCGGCTCGAGCGGGTTGCCTGCCCCCACAATGCTCTGTACGTAATCGGTCGGGTAGTACTTGTCGCCCGGCTTCAGCAATATCGTCGAGAACCCCGGAGGCAGACCCGTCGGCTGTCCTGCCAGCGCGCCGAAGCGAGCCGGGTACAGCCCGTTGTATGGTGCCTGATTGAACAGCGGATGATTGTCGGGAATCGAGAACTGATCCGACAGCGGAACAGGCTGGATCACGTTGTTCTGCCTGTTCCGGTTGAACGATGCCTCGACGAACGCCTCGAGATCGGGGGTTAGTGCGAACTTTGCCGATCCGAAGATGTTGCTCCGTTCAGCGGCTGGGACGAGCTGCACCAGGGGAGACGGATCGAAGCGGCATCGGTTCGGCGGAAAGAGCGGATCAAGCGTTGCGTAAGGTCCAGGGCAATCCGGCGCGGTCGGGTTGCGCGTTAATCCGGAATCGAGAAGAAATATGTTGGCAGGGAACGAATTGCCAGACGTTGTCGTGTTCTGCGCTGCTTCGTTGTAGCCCTTGCTCGCGAACTTCCTCTGCCCGCCGAACAACGGGTCCTCCTTCTGGTAGGAAGCCAGCAGCATCAGATTGAATCGGTCGCGGCCGAGGTCGCCATAGCCGTATGCGCCGGACACCCGCTGCAGTCTGGCGCCCCCGTCCGACGTGTCTCCGTACTCGGCGCTGAGTTCGGCCCCCTTGAAATCCTTGCGCAGGATGAAGTTGACGACGCCGGCGATGGCGTCCGATCCGTAGATCGCCGAGGCCCCGTCCTTCAGGATCTCGACACGCTCGACCGCGGCCAGCGGAATACTGTTGACGTCGACCGAAACCGAGTCCCCGGTGAATCCGATCCCGTACGGCGATATCCGCCGGCCGTTGATCAGTACGAGGGTCCGGAGCGAGGTGAGCCCACGCAGCGAGACAGACGAAATGCCGCCGGTGGTGGCGCTCGAAACCGTCGATGCCGTGATGGTGCCGGAGCTGGCAATTGCCGAGACCGTCTGCAGCAGCTGCTCGGCGGTCGTGGCGCCGGTCTTCTGAATCTCCTCGCGCGTGATCACCTGCACCGGCAGAGCGGTTTCGCCTTCGATGCGCTTGATGCTCGAGCCGGTGATCTCGACTCGCTCGAGCTTCTGCGCGTCGTCGCTCTGCTGCGCCAACACCGCCGTCGGCGCGAATCCCATCCAGCCGCCGAACGCGAGAGCCAGCTGTGCAATGAGGCGATTCTTCCTTGGCATGGTCTGTCCCTTTCTTGTCGAGCGCGACCACTGCTCGGATCGGCAACGGTTCGCGGTAGAGGGACTCTAGGAAAAGCGGCGCGCGCCCGCGTTGCGCCGATTGCGCTCGCCCAATGCGTGTCGTCGGCCAGCAACAGCGGACCCGTCGCACCCGAACCGTAGCGCGCCAATGCGGCGGCGCTGCCGACCCGCGCGACGGCGGTCCGTCACGTGAATGTCACGAGCGCACCGACCTGCTTGGCGGAAGCGCGCTGATTCCGCCAATCGAGCGTTTCGGTCGGCGCGCCGTCGACTTCGTCGCATTTCCGTTTCCGTTTGCCGATCTTCGTAGAACAGTTGCAGCCCGAAACAAGAAGACAAGCAACCCGTATTAGATGCATATACATATAACCGCGTAGAAACGAGACGGGAAGCAACGGCTGCAACCTGATGGGCTTGCCGCAATCCGGCGGTCGTGCAGAGACTCGGGCAAGGGAGCTGGGCGATGATCATTCGAGGATTCCTGGGTTGCCTGTCCGCGGCGGCGGCGCGAGCGGACGACGTCGCCCGGCGCGCGTTGATCCTGTCGCGCTGGCAGCGCGAAAACGTGGTCATCAGCGCATCTCTGCGTGAGAGGGCGTTCGGGCCCTACGCGCACGGACTGTCGGTCAAGGCCGCCTGGCAGGGCCGCGAACACTACTTCGTCGGCAACCGCCGGCTCTCGGTCGACGACGACAACTACCTGATCCTCAACGAGGGCGCGCGCTACAGCAGCATGGTCGACGCCGCTGCGCCAGTGAAAAGCTTCAGCGTGTTCTTCCGTCCGGGCATGGCAGGCGAGGTGTTCGGGGTGATGCGCATGTCGCCCGTACGCAGGCTCGACTGTGGCACGACGGTTCCGGCGCGACCTCCGTATTTCGCCGAGCATTTGCGCGCGCACGACGGCATTGTTTCCCCACTGCTGCGGTACATCCGCCGCCAGGTCGAATCGGGCGAGGACGACGAAATGTGGTACGAGGAGCAACTTCAGACTCTGCTGGCGCGGATGATCGAGGCGGAGCACCGCCTTCGCGACGCGGCCGCCAGCATCACGCTGGTGCGATCGTCGACCCGCGACGAGCTGCACCGGCGGGTCCGCGTCGCGGCCGACTACATCCACTCCAGCTACACGCGGCCGATCACGCTCGATGAAATCGCCGGCGCAGCGCACCTGTCCAAGTTCTACCTGGTACGTCTGTTCCGGCAGGTGCACGGGACAACGCCGCACGCCTATCTGCGCCGAAAGCGGCTGGCCGCGGCGCGCCGGCTGATCGAGCAGACGGATCTTGGTCTGGCCGACGTGGCCGATATTGTCGGGTTCGGCTCTCGATCTGCGCTGTTCCGCCAGCTGCGCCAGCAGTTCGGAATTTCCGGGCGCGCGTTGCGCCATTGCTGCGCGTCCGACTCGTCGGCAAACCCGGAGGTCATATGACTCGAGCTGCGCCGCGTTCCTGCCTGCTGGTCACACGCGACGCGGCCGCATGGCGAGGCACATTCGAGGCCCTTTCCGCCTATGACGTCGAACTCGTGTTCGCCGCGGATCTGACTTCCGCACGCGCGGCGCTCCGGGCGGCGCGGGCCGATGCCGTGCTGATCGACGGCGAGGAACTGGGACCCGGCTATGTTCCGCTGCTGCGCGCACTGGCGACCGAGGCGCGCGCGCCTGTCGTGGTGCTGCTCGATCCGGGCGACGAGATCGGCCAGATCATGGCGCTCGAGGTGGGCGCCGCCGAGGTCATCGGCCGCACGTCGTCGCCCAGGCTGCTGTTGGCGCGGCTAAGCCGGCTAACGACCACGGCCGACGCTGGTCCGCTTCGGCTTCTCCGCATCGGCGAACTTGAGCTCGACACCGCTACGCGGACTGCAAGGCTCGCGGACGAGGTATTGCCACTGACCGCGGGCGAATTCGACGTTCTGCTCATGCTGGCCAGGCAAGTCGATCTCCCGGTGAACCGCGACTCGATGGCCAGGGGGCTTGGAAATCACAAGGGCGGGCGCGGCCTCGACATGGCGGTATGCCGCATAAGGCGCAAACTGCACGACGCCCGCGCGGCATCGGTCCGCATCCGGACTCTGTACGGGCGCGGCTACGCTCTCACGATCGAGTCGCCAGCGGCCCGAACCCCGAAACAGGAAGTCCGGGCCGCGACTGCCGCCGACACGGGCGCTTCCCCGACTTCGCCGCGCGCCGGCCTTCTCGAGACGATCGTAATGGCGGCCTGACCGTCCTGGGACTCAGTCGCGGGGGCCGAATGCGCGGGCCAATTCAAGCAACGCACCCGAAACGGAATCCGGCCGGCGCAGCTTGAAGGCGCGGGACACCTTGCGCTGTGCGCTTTCCCAGAGCGGCATCGCGCGCTCGAAGCGGCGGCGCCCGTTCGCAGTGATTCTCACGATGCGTTCGCGGCGGTCCGCGCCGGTGCGGATCGTGATCAGCGCATCGCGCTCGAGAACGCGCAGGTTTCGGATCAGCGTCGATTGTTCCATCGAGATCCTCCGCGCAATCGACTGTACCGTCGCCGGCCCGAGAGCGCAGATTGCCCACAGCACCGCGAGCTGCGTGGATCGCAGTCTGGCGGGCTGCAGTTGCTCGTCGTACATGCGGGTAACGGCGCGCGCAGCCATGCGCAGATTGCCGCACACGCATTCAAAGCCGCGATTCCGGTATCGCTCGTGCACGCTCATCGGGTCCGCTCCACGGCGGGAAACTCGCGACGCAAGGATCGCGCGTTTGCGGCCCTGCCGCACGCCGCGCTGCAACCGCCCCGACGCGTCACATGCGCCCCCGCGGTAATTTCCGCATTTCCCGCCTCATCTGTCACAAAAGTGTTGCCGGGATGATGGCGTGCCCGTCACATCAGCACGATGTCGTACTGCTCCTGGTGATAGACGGTCTCGACCTGCATCGAGATCGGCTTGCCGATGAAGTCCGACAGCATCGCGAGCGACTGCGACTCCTCTTCGAGGAACAGGTCGACCACGCCCTGCGAGGCGAGGATGCGGAACTCGCGCGTCTCGTCGAACTGGCGCGCTTCGCGCAGGATCTCGCGCAGGATCTCGAAGCAGACGGTGCGCGCGGTCTTGATCTCGCCGCGACCGCTGCAGGTCGGGCACGGCTCGCACAGGATATGGGCGAGCGATTCGCGCGTGCGCTTGCGCGTCATCTCGACCAGGCCGAGCTGGGTGAACCCGCTCACCGTCACGCGCGTGCGGTCGCGCGCGAGCGCCTTCTTGAACTCCGTCAGCACCGCGTCGCGGTGCTCGGCGGTCGTCATGTCGATGAAATCGACGACGATGATGCCGCCCAGGTTGCGCAGCCGCAGCTGGCGCGCGATCGCCTGCGCGGCTTCCAGGTTGGTCTTGAAGATCGTGTCGTCGAAATTGCGCGTGCCGACGAAGCCGCCGGTGTTGACGTCGATCGTGGTCATCGCCTCGGTCTGGTCGATGATCAGGTAGCCGCCGCTTTTGAGGTCCACGCGGCGGCCGAGCGCCTTCTCGATCTCGTCGTCGATCTGGTACAGGTCGAACAGCGGGCGCTCGCCGGCGTAGTGCGACAGCTTGTTGACGGCCTTCGGCACGTACTGGTTCGCGAATGCGCGCAGCGCCACGAAGTTCTCGCGCGAGTCGACCTGGATCGTGCTGGTCTGCTCGGTCACCACGTCGCGCAGCACGCGCTGCGACAGTGACAGCTCCTGGTACAGCAGCGCGGGCGCCGGGACCTGCGTCGAAACCTCGCGGATCTGGTTCCAGCGCTTGCGCAGGTACTCGGTGTCGGTCAGCAGTTCCGCCTCGCCGGCGTCCTCGGCACTGGTGCGGATGATGTAGCCGCCGCGCTCGTCCGGCGGCACGATGCGCGCCAGCATCTCGCGCAGGTGCGCGCGCTCGGTTTCGTCCTCGATCCGCTGCGATACCCCGATGTGCGGATCCTGCGGCAGGTAGACCAGGGTACGGCCGGCCAGGCTCACCTGCGTCGACAGGCGGGCCCCCTTGGTGCCGATCGGATCCTTGACCACCTGCACCAGCAGCGTATCGCCTTCGTGCACCAGGCGCTCGATCGGCGGCGGCTTGTCGCCGTTGATCTGGCGGTACTCCCAGATGTCGGCCACGTGCAGGAACGCCGCGCGCTCCAGGCCGATGTCGACGAACGCCGACTGCATCCCGGGCAGCACGCGCGCGACGCGGCCGAGATAGATGTTGCCCACCAGGCCGCGCAACGCGCTGCGCTCGATGTGCAGTTCCTGCACCACGCCGGCGATCAGCAGGGCGACGCGCGTTTCCTGCGGAGTGATGTTGATCAGGATGTCTTCCATAGCGTGGCCGGCGAAAGTGTACGCATCGCTGCGCGATGCACGTGCACTTTCGCCGAAATATTCAGCGCGCCGGCCTTGAGGCGGCTCGGCGGCCGTCGCGAGTGCAAATGCAACGATAACCGACCGCGGCGGGCGTCAGAGCACGGGCATGCCGGCCTGCCGCAGCAGTTCGGCGGTCTCGGCCAGCGGCAGGCCCATCACGCCCGAATAGCTGCCTTCGATGCGGTCGATGAAGATCGCGGCCATGCCTTGGATCGCGTATCCGCCCGCCTTGTCGTACGGCTCGCCGGTCGCACAGTAGGCGGTAATCTCGGCGTCGCTCACGAGCCGCATCCGGACCTGCGTGGTCGACGTGACGACGTTGACGCGCGCGGCGCCTGATCCGCCGAAGGCGAGCGCCACCGCGGTGCGGACCTCATGGCTGCGGCCCGCGAGCCGGCGCAGGAAGGCGGCGGCCTCGGTCCGATCCGCCGGCTTGCCGAGCACTTCGCCGTCGACGATCACGATCGTGTCCGCCGCCAGCACCGGCTTCACCAGCATCGAGCGCATGCCGAGAACGCGCAGCCCGAATTCGGCCTTGGCCTGCGCGACGCGCTCGACGTATGTGGCCGCTGATTCCTGGGCGTGCTGCAGCTCGTCGATGTCGGGTCCGCGCGGCTGCGCCAGCCGCAGCAGCAGCGGCTCGAAGCGCACGCCGATCTGCTTGAGCAGTTCGCGGCGACGTGAACTGCGCGAAGCGAGATAGATGTCGGTCATCGGATCAGGCGCGGTGGTAGGGATGGTTGGTGAGCAGCGACCACGCGCGGTACAGCTGCTCGACCAGCAGCAGCCGCGCCAGTGCATGCGGCAGCGTCATGCTCGACAGACGCAGCACGACGTGGGCGGCGCGCTTGAGCTCCGGCGCCAGGCCGTCGGGGCCGCCGATCAGGAAAGCCACGGATTCGGAGGCGTCCCGCCAGCCGCGTAGCTTCTCCGCGAAGTGCGCCGTGGTCCAGTCCTGTCCGCGTTCGTCGAGCGCGACCACGATCGCGCCGGTGGGAATTGCGGCGCGCAACCTTTCCGCTTCCGCGGCGAGGATGCGCTCGAGCGGCCGGCTACTGCGCGTTTCGGCTTTGACTTCGTTGATCGTCACGGCAAACCCGGGTGGAAACCGCTTGACGAAATCATCGACCGCCTGCTGCGCCCAGTGCGGCTGGCGTTGACCGACGGCAAGGACGGCGATTTTCACTGGCAATCGTCGCGGGCGGGATACCGCTGTCGGTCTAATACGCGGCCTCGCGGCCACTCATGCCGGCGCCGCCGAGCGCCTCGTCTCGGCCGTACGCTTCAGCCGCACCGGCTTGCCGCCCCAAATCTCCTCCAGGCCGTAGTACTTGCGCACCGCGGGCTGCATCACGTGCACGACCACGTCGCCCAGGTCGACCAGTACCCACTCGCCGGCGTCGGTGCCCTCGACGCTGATCACGTGGCCGCCGGCCGCCTTGACCTTTTCCACCACGCTGGCCGCCAGCGCGCGTGTCTGCCGGTTGGAGGTACCGCTGGCAACGATCACCCGGTCGAAAAGTTCCGACAGCCTGGTCGTGTTCAGTACGACGATGTCCTGTGCTTTCACGTCTTCCAGCGCGTCGACGACGATGCGCTGCAGCTTGCGGATGTCCATTGACCTACTGGTAGAGGGAGTTCGCGCGAATATAGTCGAGCACCGCCGCCGGCACGATCGCCGCTAGCCGCGCGTCGCGTGGCGGCGACGACGGCTGGGCGAGCAGCGCGCGGATCTCGGTGGCCGATGCGTCCACGGGCGTCATCTCGATTTCCACGATCGCGCCGGCGGGTCGCCGATGGACCGCGTCGACCGCCGCCCAGTGCGAGTTGTAGTAATCCTGCAGCGGCCAGCTCAGCGTCAGCACGGCATCGTTGCGCCGGGCCACCGCGATGTGCGCAAGACCCAGCAGATGCTGCCACTCGCGCCAGGTGTCGAGCCGCTGCATCTGGTCGCCGCCCATGATCAGCACCAGCGGCACCTGATTGCCGAGCTCGGCGCGCAGCGCGCGCAGCGTGTCGATCGTGTATGTCGCCCCCGCGCGATCGATTTCGTGCCTGTCGAGCGCGAAACGCGGCTCGTCGCGGATCGCCAGTCCGACCATGTGCGCGCGCTCGTCGGGCGCGGTCGCGACGTCCTTCTGCCAGGGGCGGCCGGCCGGCACGAAACGCAGCTCGGCCAGCCGCAGCTGCGCCAGCGCATCGCGCGCCAGCTGCAGGTGTCCGAGGTGGATCGGATCGAAGCTGCCGCCCAGCAGGCCGATCGGCGAGGCCATCACACCCAGTCGCGCGGGCGAAGGAAATCCGTGTACAGGCGTGCCTCCGGTGTACCCGGCTCAGGCTGCCAGTCGTAGCGCCACTTTACGATCGGCGGCAGCGACATCAGGATCGATTCGGTCCGCCCGCCGGACTGCAGTCCGAACAGCGTACCGCGGTCGTACACCAGATTGAATTCGACGTAGCGGCCGCGCCGATAGGCCTGGAAGTCGCGCTCGCGTTCGTCATAGGGATGGTTCCAGCGCCGCTCGACGATCGGCACGTAGGCGTCGAGGAACGCGTCGCCGACCGCGCGCAGCATCGCGAAGCTGCGCTCGAAGCCGAGCGCGTGGAAGTCGTCGAAGAAGATGCCGCCGACGCCGCGCGGCTCGCCGCGATGTTTCAGCAAGAAGTACTCATCGCACCATTTCTTGAAGCGCGGATGCAGGTCGGCGCCGAACGGCGCCAGCGCGGCCTTGCACGTTGCGTGGAAATGGTGCGCGTCCTCCTCGAAGCCGTAGTAGGGCGTCAGATCCATCCCGCCGCCATACCAGTACACATCGGGCTCGCCGTGCTTGCGCGCGAGGAACATGCGCACGTTCATGTGCACCGTCGGCACGTACGGATTGCGCGGGTGGAACACGAGCGACACGCCCATCGCCTCGAATCCGCGCCCGGCGAGTTCCGGCCGGTTGGCCGACGCCGAGGGCGGAAGCTGCGCGCCCTTCACGTGCGAGAAGCCGACGCCGCCGCGCTCCAGCAGGTTGCCTTCCTCGATGATCCGGGTCAGGCCGCCGCCGGTGAGCGGCGCGTCGTGCGGCTTTTCCCATACATCGCGCAGGAACGGTTTGCCGTCGAGCTGCTCGAACCTGGCGACGATGCGCTGCTGCAGGCCGAGCAGGTACTCGCGCACCGATTGCGAGTCGACGAATTCGCTCATGCCTTCAGGTGGCGGCCGATGAACTCGAGCACCGCGTCATACCAGGCGACGATGTTCTTCGGCTTCAGGATCCAGTGATTCTCGTCAGGAAACAGCAGCAGCTCGCTCGACACGCCGTGGTACTGCAGCGCCTCGAACAGGTTCAGCCCCTCGTTGATCGGGCAGCGGTAGTCGAGCTCGCCGTGGATGATCAACACGGGCGTCTTCCAGTTGGTGATGTGGCGGATCGGAGCGAAGCGGTCGAAGCGCGCCATGTCCTCGTAAGGGTTCTCGCCGCCCATCTCGAGGTACCACCACGCCGGATGATCGGTGGTGCCGGTGAACTGCGCCATCGTCACGATGCTCGCGTGCGTGATCAGGCACCTGAAGCGATCGGTCTGCGTGCCGATCCAGTTGGTCATGTAGCCACCGAAGCTGCCGCCCATCGCCATCGTGCGCGTGGCGTCGATATCGGCGCGCGCAACCAGCGCATCGGTGACCGCCATCAGGTCCTTGTAGCACTGGTCGCCCCACACGTTGCCCCAGATGCCCTGGATGAATTCCTGCCCGAACCCGGTCGAGCCGCGCGGGTTCGGCAGCGCGACCGCGTAGCCCTGGGCGACCGCCAGCAGCGGGTTCCAGCGCCAGTGCCAGCCGTCGACGTCCATTCCGATCGGGCCGCCGTGGATCCAGAGCGCGAGCGGCAGCTTGCCGCCGGCGCCCTTGGGTTTGACGAGAAAGCTCTGGATTGCCACGCCGTCGGTCGACGGAGTGGTGAAGCTCTCGACTTCGGCCCAGTCGGTCGCCGGAGTGAAGCCGGACAGCCGCGCGAGGGTCCGCGGCGTCGATATTGGGCTCGGTTCGACGACGAAACACTCGGGTGCATCGAGCAGCGTGGAGCGGATGCCCGCAATGCGCCCGTCGGCGAGCACGTCGAGGTGCGAATGCGCACCGCCCGCAGCCCAGGCGGTGATCCGCTCGACGGTGCCGTTGGCGGCGTCGATCGTGAACACCGGCGTGTGGCCGTCGTCGTCGGCCGTAGCGATCACCTGCTTGCCATCGGCGCTCCAGCGCGCCAGCGCGGGCCAGCGGTCCCAGTGTGCGGCCAGCTGCCGCATCTCGCCGCTCGCCACGTCGATGATCGTCGCCAGCGGTCGCATCACGGTCTTCGGGCTGCGCGTACTGCGCGTGGTGGCGATGCGGCTGCCGTCCGGCGAGAGAAGCGGCGCATCGAACAGCACGTTGTCGGCTTCGCCGTACACGCGCTGCGCCTTGGTCTCAAGATCGATCACCAGCAGCGTCGTGTCGAGCTCGCGATCCTTGCCCGGCGTCTGCCGCGTGACCGCCACGCGCTTGCCGTCGGCGGAGATGTCGAGCGCGGGTTCGATCGCGAACTCGCGGCGCGCTGCCGGCGTCAGATCGACGCGGCTGCCCCCGGACGCATCGAAGGCGATCACGTGCGTGCAGGGCAGGTCGGGGTTCTCGTGCAGCCAGTGATCCCAGTGGCGCACCGGCTGCTGCCGGAAGCGCCGCGCGCTCGGCCCGTTCTTGCCGCGCTTCGCGTGCACCTCGCGCTGCGCGTCGTGCGCGACGCCAGCGATCACCGGCGCGAATGCGACCATGCGGTCGGCATTGCGTGCGAACCGGAAGCCGTCGATTCCCAGCGGCTCGTCGGTCAGCTGCCGCGGCTCTCCGCCCTCCTTGGGCAGCAGCCAGACCTGCATCCGCTTGTCTGCCTCGTCGTCGGGCTTGACCTCGTTCGGTTGCCGGTTCGACAGGAAGCCGAGCGAGCCGTCGTGCCTGAAGCAGGGTGCGCGGTCCTTGCTGTCCCCGCGCGTCAGCTGCACCGCCGGCCTGCCGTCGGTCGGCACTCTCCACAGGTCGCTGACGTACTTGGCGCCGTCGTGGTCCAGCCGCTCGACCACGACGGCCAGCCAGGTGCCGTCGGGCGCGGCGGCGATGTCGGAGACGCGCTTCAGCGCGACGGGTTGTTCGACGGTATAGGTCACGTGCCGCTCCCGCGCGGCCTGTTCGAGGCCGGGCCGCGCCCGACGGCGCGATGCCCGATATCACTGCGGTGCTGTGCGCCGGCAAACCTGACCTGCGCCACGGCGTCGTAGGCGCGCCGCTGCGCGGCGCGCACGCTGTCGCCAAGCGCGGTCACGCACAGCACGCGGCCGCCACTGGTCACCAGCGTGTTCGACGGACTCCGCAGCTCCGTGCCGGCGTGGAAGGTCACGCAGTCGTCGGTGTCGGCGGGCAATTGCTCGATCGGATCGCCCTTGCGCGGCGCGTCCGGATAGCCGGCCGCAGCAACGACGACGCCGAGCGCGCTGCGGCGGTCCCATTCGGCCTCGATCTGGTCGAGCCGGCCGTCGAGGGCATGCTCGACCAGGTCGACCAGATCCGACTTCAGCCGCATCATGATCGGCTGTGTCTCGGGATCGCCCATGCGGCAGTTGAACTCGAGCGTGCGCGGCCTTCCGGCGTCGTCGATCATCAGCCCCGCGTACAGGAATCCCGTGTAGACGATGCCGTCGCTCGCCATGCCCTGGATCGTCGGCAGGATGATCTCGCGCATCACGCGAGCGTATACGGTCGGCGTCACGATCGGCGCCGGCGAATACGCGCCCATGCCGCCGGTGTTGGGTCCCTGGTCGCCGTCGAGCAGCCGCTTGTGGTCCTGGCTGGTCGCCAGCGGCAGCGCATTGCGGCCGTCGCTCATCACGATGAAGCTCGCCTCTTCGCCGGCGAGAAAGTCCTCGATCACGACGCGCGCCCCGGCCGAGCCCATCCGGTTGTCGACCAGCATCGCGTCGATCGCCGCGTGCGCCTCGGCCGGCGAGGTCGCGACCACGACGCCCTTGCCGGCCGCCAGTCCGTCGGCCTTGATCACGATCGGCGTGCTCCTGCGTTCGACGTACGCATGCGCAGCGTCGGCGTCCGTGAACGTTTCGTAGTCGGCGGTCGGAATGCCGTGGCGCTTCATGAACGCCTTGGCAAAGTCCTTCGAACTCTCGAGCTGCGCTGCCGCGCGCGTCGGTCCGAACACGCGCAGTCCGCGCGCGCGGAACACGTCGACCGCACCCGCGGCCAGCGGCGCCTCGGGTCCGACGACGGTCAGCGCGATGTTGTTGTCGTGCGCGAAGTCGGCGAGCGCGCCGATGTCGGTGATGGCGACATTGGCGAGCCGCGCATGCGCCCCGGTGTCGCGCGCGGTGCCGCCGTTGCCGGGCGCGACGAACACGCGCTGCACCCGCGGCGACATGGCGATCTTCCAGGCCAGCGCATGCTCGCGCCCGCCGCCGCCGATGACGAGGACTTTCAT
>JBAIYN010000660.1:0-6259 GCA_037915775.1 Burkholderiales bacterium
CGATTCCTGCCCATCCATGGCAACCCCTCCATCGCACGCGGCAAGTCGCGTCAGTGCGCACGATGCGCTCGCTGCGACGGCCGAAATTGACTGCCCGCAATTTCAGGGTCGGGTAATGAGGGGACGGCAATGCGGGCACGGCGGCCGACGTCACGCCGCGGCCGACGCGTCGTTCGTGTCGCTCCGCTGATTACGTCGCGATTGCGGCGGCGAGTTCGACGACCGACGCAGCGTAGAAGTAGCTGCGGTTGTAGTTCAGGATCGCGGCGAAGTTGCGGGTGCCGATCCGGTATTCGTGACGCTGGCTGCCGTCGGCGTCGGTGATCGGCAGTTCGACCAGCAGAACCGGGGTGTCCGGTGCAAGCGGGGCACCGGCCTCGACTCCCACGCTGGCGAGCAGCGACCACGGGGCGTCCGCGCGGATGCCGCCGAACGGTTCGGCGAGAGGCTCGAAGGATTCGATCACGGCGCCTGGTTCCAGCGCGGCGGCGAGGAGGATCGGTTCGCCTTTCTGCCAGCCATGAGCGGCCAGGAAATTCGCCACCGAGCCGACGCTGTCGGCGACGCTGCGTACGAGGTCGATGCGCCCGCTCGCGTCGAAATCCACCGCCCAGCGCCGGATCGAACTCGGCATGAACTGCGGAATGCCGATGGCGCCGGCGAACGAGCCGTGTATCCCGAGCGGATCGAGCCGGTTCTCGCGCGCGAGCAGCAGGAAGTGCTCCAGTTCGGTACGGAAATAGTCGGCGCGCCGCAGGTAGTCGAAGCTGAGCGTCAGAAGGACGTCGAGCGTGCGGAAGTTGCCGATCAGTCGGCCGTAGTGGGTTTCGACCCCGAGGATCGCGGCGATGATCTCCGCCGGAACCCCGTATGCATCAGCCGCGCGCTCCAGCGTTTCGCGGTGCTGGCCGAAGAACACCACGCCTTCGCCGATGCGGCGCGTGTCCACGTAGCGTGCGCGGTACTCGAGCCAGTTGCGCTGCGCGAACGGGATCGGCGGCTGCATCAGCCGCTCGACCGTGGCAAGGTAGCGGCCGCGCGCGAACACGTGCTCGATCCAGCCGCGCTGCAGTTCGGTCCGCGCGCTCAGCGCATCGATGAACTGGTGCACGTCGTCGCGCTTCAGGTAGGGGATGAACGCCGCTGACCGTGCGCGAAGCGGCAGCGGTGTCGCCGCCAGCGCGGCCAGGCCGAATCGAAGCAGGGCGCGGCGTCGCATCGTTCGGCTCAGGCGGCAGTGGCGCGGAAGCGCCGCACTGCGGCGCGCAGCGATCGGATTTCGGTGCGGGGCACGACCGTGCTGGCGCGCGTGTAACGCCAGCGCTCGATCGCCGCGAGGATCGCGACCGCATCGCGCTGCGCGTCCGGCGCGAGGACCTTCGCCAGCCGCTCCTGCAGCGCGCGTGGACCGAGACTGAAGTCAATGGCAACGCCCGCATCGAGAAGGCGCTGGCGAAAGCGATCGAAAAGCAGTGCGAGGGGGTCGCGTGGATCGCGATGGCGCAGGGACAGATAAGCGAGGAAAGACAACATGCCAATCAGGCCAACCGCAAGCAGCAGGCCGAGCGCGCGCCAGTTCGGTTCCAGGCCAAGCCCCTCGAGCATCGCCCGCTGCCGTTCGGGGGAATACGCGAGCACCCACTGGTTCCACGCATTCTGCAGCGCTTCCCAGCGGAAGCGGGCCGAGCGCATCCAGCGCAGCAAGGCCGGCGCATCGGGTCCGGTGGCCGCGAGCCCGATATCGAGTCCGGCCCGGCGCGCGATCTCGACCGCGCCTTCCTCGATGCGGATCGGCGCGACGACCGCGGTCGGATCGACGCGCGTCCAGCCGCGATCCGCCAGCCACACCTCGGCCCATGCATGCGCGTCGGACTGGCGCACGGTCATGAATCCGTCGACCGGATTGATCTCGCCGCCCTGGTAACCGGTGACGACGCGCGCCGGAATGTCGAGCGCGCGCATCAGCACGACGAATGCCGCCGCGTAGTGCTCGCAATACCCTTCCTTGGTGTCGAACAGGAATTCGTCGATCGAGTTGCGGCCCAGCAGCGCAGGGGCCAAGGTGTAGGTGAATCCGCCGCGGCGGAAGAAATCGAGCACGGCGCGGATCAGGTTGACATCGCCCGCACGCGTCTGTCCGCCCGGCGTGCGCTGCCGCAGTTCCTCGGCGAACTGCAGCGTGCGCGGGTTGAAACCGGCCGGCAGCGCGACCCATTCGCGCAACGAGGACTCCGACTCGTTCAACCCCATCCGGTAGCGCGTGAATGAACGGACCGCGTAGCGGACGCGCTGCGTGACCAGCGTGCCGGCGAGCAGCTGCCCGTCGCTTGCGAGGTGCGGGTGCAGTTCTTCGTGCGCCGGCGCGATCAGCGGCAAGTCGAGCGCGAACAGCCAGTCGCGCTGGTTGGGCTCGAGCGTGATCGTGTAGTCCGTCGCCGATTCGGGGTCGGCCTGCGCGGCCAGCGGCGGCGGCGCGACCCGGTGCGCGAGCGGGCCCCAGATCCGGCCGTTGAACGAGCCGAACACCGGTCCGCGCCAATACAGTGTGTCCTTCGCCGGCGGCGCCTTGTCGAAGCGCACGCGGAACGCGACCTGATCGGATTGCAGCAGACGGCTGATCGATCCCGGCGCCATCGAATTGGACAGGCCGGTCGTGCCAGAAAAGGCATCGCGCGGCAGACCCCACAGCGGCTCGGAAATCCGCGGGAACAGCACGAACAGCAGCGCTGTCAGCGGTATCGCCTTCAGCACGATGACCCCGACGAGCCGCAGCTTGTGCGTGGCCGGCAGGTCGCCGTCGGTCAGGTTCACGCTGACGAGCACGAAGAACAGCAGCACCACCGCCGCGAATGCCAGCAGCGCGATCGGCAACCCCTGGTCGAACAGGAACTGCGTCAGCAGGATGAAGAACGCCAGGAAGATGACGACCATGACATCCCGCCGCGCACGCAGCTCGAGCAGCTTCAGCGCGATCAGCAGCAGCAGGAAAGTGACGCCGGCGTCGCGGCCGAGCAGCGTGCGGTACTCCAGCCAGACGAGCACCGCAGCCGCGAGCAGCAGCGGCAGCATGGCCAGATGCCCCGGCGCCGGCCGCTGCGCGATGGTGAGCCAGAGCCGCCAGCACCAGAGCACGGCAAAGGTCGCGATCGCCCACCATGCGAGGTGCTTGAAGTGCGGGGCGACGACCAGCGCGATCGCCAGCAGCAGCACCAGCACGTCGCGCCGCTCGCGCGCGGCGCTCGACATCTGCGGCTGGATCAGCGCCAATGCGAACCGCCGCAGCGCTTGCCATGCGGCGCCTGACGTGCGATTCGGCCGGCCGGGCACGCCTGCTTCCTTTACGCCAGCGCGAGCGCGACCAGGCAGCGGTCGCGATGCTCGGCGCCGATACCGGGCTCGACCGTAAGCCCGCGCAGCTTCAGGCCGCACATCACGCGGGCCGCGTCGGCCACCAGCACCCAGCGGGCGAGCCTTGCCAGCCTGTCCTCATGCGACATCCGCGCGGGCAGGGCGTCGATGTCCAGGATCAGTTCGCCGCCGCTCGGTGTGTCAAAGAGCTTGACCGAAAGATCGTCCGAGCGCGCGGCAAGCCGCCACGCGATCATCTTCTGCGGATCTCCAGGCTGGTAAGGACGCACGCCGGCGAAATCGTCGCCGGTGGACGACAGTCCGACGCCTTCGCCCGTTCCGCCTGCGGTCGCGGGCAACGGTGGCGCGTCGTCCTCCGGTTTCGGGTAGACGATCGCGGTCAGCGGCGGCGTGTAGTACGCCCAGGCCTGCCAGAGACCGAATGGGAAGCGCGTCTCGATCCGGACGCGCGGGCAGGCGAGCCGGCCCCGCGCCGGCGCCGGCAGCCCGAGCCGCACCGTGCGCGTGCTGCCGGCGGGGATGTCGGCGGCGACCGACGTCAGTCGCTCGCGTGCCGGTGACAGCAGCGCAAAACCCAGCGCATGGCGAGGCACGGCGGTCGGATTGCTGGCGACGATCTCGAAGGTCGCCACGTCTCCGGCAAAGACGTTCTCGACGCGATTTCCGCGCAACTGCACGCGCGTCAGGTTGCGGTGCGTGTGGTACATCGCAACCAGCGCGATGCTGGTCACCAGGAAGGTCAGCATGAAGCCCAGCTGCAACGCGTAATTGATCGAACCGATCAGCAGCACCAGCATCGCCGCGCCGAACACGATGCCGGCGCGGGTCGGGATGATGTACACGCGCCGCCGGTCGAGCAGCACGTCGCCGTGTTCGACTCCGTCGCGCCCGGCGATCCAGGCAGCGATGCGGATCGACAGCGGATGCGCGGTGAAGCTCACGGCACGGGAACCGCCTGCACGAGGCGCACGACCAGCTCGCGTCCATGCAGCACGCGTCCCCCGTCGCGCTGCGAGAAATGCAGGCGATGGCCGGCCACCGTGGGCAGCACGTTCTGCACGTCCTCCGGAATCACGTGGTCGCGTCCGTCGAACCAGGCCCAGGCGCGCGACGCTGCCAGCAGCGCGAGCCCGGCACGCGGGCTCAGACCCTCCGCATACTTGCCCGACGAGCGACTGTGTGCGATCAGCGCCTGCACGTAGTCGAGCAGCGCTTCCGACACGAAGACCTTCTTCACCGCGGCCTGCGCCGCCAGCACATCGGACGGCCGCGCGACGGGCGCCAGCGTGCGCAGCATGTCGCGGCGCGCCTCACCGGACAGCAGGGTCCGCTCGGCGGCCCGATCGGGGTAGCCGAGGCTGATGCACATCAGGAAGCGGTCGAGCTGCGACTCCGGCAGCGGAAAGGTGCCGACCTGATGCAGCGGATTCTGCGTGGCGATCACGAAGAACGGCTGCGGCAGCGGGCGCGAAAGACCATCGACAGAGACCTGGCTTTCTTCCATCGCCTCGAGCAGCGCGCTCTGTGTCTTGGGGCTGGCGCGGTTGATTTCATCGGCGAGCAGCACTTCCGTGAATATGGGGCCGGGATGGAAGATGAACTGCGCATTGCTGCGGTCATAGACCGACACACCGATCACGTCGGACGGAAGCAGATCGCTGGTGAACTGGATGCGGCGGAACGGCAGGCCGAGCGAGATCGCAATCGCCTGTGCCAGCGTGGTCTTTCCCACACCCGGTGCGTCCTCGATCAGCAGGTGTCCGCCCGCCAGCAGACAGGTCAGGCTCTGGCGAACCTGCAGGTCCTTGCCTACGATCACGCCCGAGATCTGGGCTGCGCATTTTCTGAGTTGTTCCAGCATTACACTCGGTCCGGACGGGGCATAGGAGACAGAAGGTCGTGCATACGGGATTCATCACGCACGCCGCGTGCGCGGCGCACGAGATGGGCTCCTGGCATCCGGAGAGTCCGGAGCGCCTGGCGGCAATCCAGGATCACCTGATCGCCACCGGCCTGGCGCCGCATCTTGAGCATATCGATGCGCCCGCCGCGACCATCGACCAGATCGCGCGCGCGCATGATCGCGGGTACATCGAAGCATTGCGATCGAGGATACCAAAGCAGGGTTACTGCCCGCTCGATCCGGACACCTCGATGAATCCGGCCACCTGGGACGCGGCGCTGCGTTCGGCGGGCGCGGTGATCGAGGCGACCGACCAGGTGATCGGCGGCGCGCTGCACAACGCGTTCTGCGCGGTGCGCCCGCCGGGCCACCACGCGCGGCCGGCCGGGGCGATGGGCTTCTGCTTCTTCAACAACGTCGCCATTGGCGCGCTGCATGCCCTCGGGCAGCACGGCCTGAAACGGGTCGCGATCATCGATTTCGATGTCCATCACGGCAACGGCACCGAGGAAATCCTCGCCGGCGACGAGCGCGTGCTGATGGCGAGCTTCTTCCAGCATCCGTTCTATCCGTACACCGGCACCGAGAACGTCGCCCCGAACATGCTGAACGTGCCGTTGCCTGCTGGCACCAAGGGCGACGTGGTACGCACGGTGGTCGACGAGACCTGGATGCCGCGCCTGCAGGAATTCGCCCCGGAGATGATCTTCATCTCCGCCGGCTTCGATGCGCACCGGGAGGACGACCTCGGCCAGATGGGGCTGGTCGAAGCGGACTATGCGTACATCACGAGACGGATGATGGAGCTCGCGCGCCGCCACAGCGCAGGCCGCATCGTCAGTTCGCTCGAGGGTGGCTACAACCTCAGCGCGCTTGGCCGCAGCGTGGCCGCGCACGTGAAGACGCTGGCCCAGCTTTAGCGGGGATTCATCCCATGTCATCGACGATCTTCGATCAGGGTCTCGACAAGAACGCGGCCAACTACGC
>JBAIYN010000020.1:0-11442 GCA_037915775.1 Burkholderiales bacterium
GAGCGTGAGCGCGAGCAGGCGTTTCTGTTCGTCGTCGAAGTTGGGCAGGTTGACCTGAACGTCGGATGGCGCCGCGCCCGAGCCGTCGCGCGCGAGCACCGCGACGCCGTTGTAGGTCTTCTGCCCGGCATAGACGCTCGTGTAGCCGAACTTCTTCAGCTCATCGACCGGGAACTTGTCGTCGGTCAGCTTGGTTTCCTGCAGGCAGACGACGTCGGTACCGTGCTGTGCAAGCCAGTCGGTCAGGTGCGGCAGGCGCACCTTCAGCGAGTTGACGTTCCAGGTCGCGAGCTTCAAAGGGTATCCCGTCTTCCTTCGATCGACCGCATTCTGATCGGAGTCTGCCGTGGCGCCGTCGCCGAAGTCTGGCCGGCCGCGGCATGCAGAGGTCCGAGGCCGGGCCTCAGGCTTCGGCTCGCGCGTCCGACGGAAGCGGCGTCAGGGTTCGGTCGAGCCATTCGAGTACCGCATCCTCGCGGGGCGGCAGCAAATTGGTGCCACCGCTGAAGCGCTGCCACGCGTCGAGGTGGCGCAGCGTGACGGACGTGAGCAGCGGCACGCCACGGGACATCACTTCCAGTAACTCGGCCGAGAAACCGCCGCCCTCGGCCTCGAGACCGCCGAATCGATTGCAGATGACCAGATCCGGGGATTCTTCGAGCGCGCGGCGCAGCACCTGGCTGGCACGTGCGAAGCCCTGCGGATCGGCGCGACACGCGGTGGATCCCTCGCCCAGCGACTGGGACACGAGGTACTCGTCACGGGTGTCGATGTCGACCATCACCATCGGCCCGGCGCAGTCGGTTCGCTCGCCGGGATAGGTCATCACGAGGCCGCGCACTCGCCGGCCGGCGCGCCTCAACTGCTGCGCCACGCGCGCCAGCAGCGCGTCGACATCCGTGCCGCCGTCATTGAGGATCGCGGCGGCGGGGAGCACGGCTTCGGTTGGCGTTTCGGGGTTCGTCATCGACCTTGTTCATGCCTGCGCGCGCCGCGGGCTTGGTTGCCCAGCGTGGCCGGCGGCGCGCTGGCCGGCACCTGGCCCGCGATTATTCCACCATGCACACCGGGACGGCACTTCGAGGCAACCGTGAAAAGCCGTGCCGGAAGCGGGCCGGTCTAGTTGCTCGCGGCGGGCGTCGCAGCCGCGTCCTTCGCGGGTTCCGCCGCGCGCGCGGTCAGCGGCTGTGGAGCCGGGGGCTGATAATTGCGCGGCAGCATCGAGCCGCGCGGATAGCCTGCGGCATCGAGTGCCGTTGCCCACACGTCGGGATCGAACGGAACCTGCACCTGGCGGCCGACGGTCATCACCGGCAGGCGGACGCCGCCGCTGATGCGCTTCAGTTCCTCGCCGTCGCTTTGCGTGCTGACCGTCTTTTCCGCGTAGGGAATGCCTCGATTGCGCAGGAAGTTGCGCGCCAGATCGCACGGCTGGCACGACGCTGCGCTGTACAGCGTCACCGGAAAGCGCTCGGCCGCGCGGCGCAGTTCGTACGGGAAGTCCTTCGACGCATCGACGTTCTCGCCGCCGCGCATGTCGAGCCGCTGCACGCTCTTCGCATCGCGCGGCGGGTTGTCGCCGAAGCCGACCCGGCCGTCCTTGTCGACCCATTTGTACTGCGCGAATGCGGCCGCCGACAGGGCCATTGCCGCCAGGAAAAGCAGTGAACGCAACATCTCGCCTCCGTCAGGACCCGAGGCCGTGGTGGCGGAGCAGCGCGTCGATGGACGGCTTGCGACCGCGAAAGGCGACGAACGATTCGATCGCCGGTCGCGCGCCGCCCATCCCCAGCACCTCGTCAAGGAAGCGCGCGCCCATGCCGGCATCGAGCGCGTTGCCAGTTTCCTCGAACGCGGCGTACGCGTCCGCAGACAGCACCTCGGCCCACTTGTAACTGTAGTAACCGGCAGCATAGCCGCCGGCGAAGATGTGAGTGAAGCTCCATGGCATGCGGTTGTATTCGGGCGGACGGACTACCGCCACCTCGCGCCGCACGCGCTCGAGCAGTTCGCCCACCGCCGCCGGCGCGACCCGCTCCGGCTCCAACTCAGTGTGCGCCAGCATGTCGAACAGTCCGAACTCGATCTGCCGCAGCAGCTGCATGCCGCTCTGGAAATTCTTCGCCGCGATCATCTTGTCGTACAGCGGACGCGGCAGCCTCTCGCCGGTGTCGACGTGCTCGGTCAACTGCTGCAGCACGTCCCATTCCCAGCAGAAGTTCTCCATGAACTGGCTCGGCAGCTCGACCGCATCCCACTCCACGCCGTGCAGTCCCGACACGCCCAGCTCGTCGACGCGTGTGAGCAGGTGATGCAGGGCGTGGCCGAACTCGTGGAACAGCGTCAGCACTTCGCCGTGCGTGAACAGCGCCGGCTTGCCGCCGACCGGACGGGTGAAATTGCACGTGATGAATGACACCGGCGTCTGCACCTTCGTCGCGCCGAGGCGGCGCCGGCTGCGCGCGTCACCCTGCCACGCGCCGCCCTGCTTGTGATCGCGGGCGTACAGGTCGAGGTAGAAGTGCCCGACGACGTCGCCCAGGCGCGTCTCGATCCGGTAGAACTTCACGTCCTTGTGCCACACCGGCGCCGTGGCGGGGCGGATTGCGACCGAGAACAGCGTTTCGATCACCTTGAACAGGCCGGCCAGCACGCGTGGCTCGGGAAAGTACTGCTTCAGCTCCTGTGCTGAATACGCGTAGCGGCTCTCGCGCAGCTTTTCGCTCACATAGGCGTGGTCCCACACCTGCAGGTCCGCCATCCCGAGTTCGCGCGCGGCGAAGTCGCGCAGCTCTTCCAGATCGCGCTCCCCGTGCGGGCGCGCGCGCCGAGCGAGGTCGCGCAGGAAGGCCAGCACTTCCGCGGGCGAGGACGCCATCTTCGGCACCAGCGACAGCTCGGCGAAATCGCGATAACCCAGCAGGCGCGCCTGCTCGCGCCGCAACCGCAGCAGTTCGATCATCACCGGGCCGTTGTCCCACTCCGGGCGGCCGAATTCGGAGCCGCGTGTCACATAGGCGCGATACAGCTGTTCGCGCAGCGCGCGGTCCTGCGCATACTGGATGATCGGGAAATAGCTCGGGAACTGCAGCGTGATCTTGTAGCCGCTGTGCTGCTCCGCCGCCGCGGCTTCGCGATAAAGCTGCAGGGCGTCGTCGGGGACGCCGGCCAGGCGGCTGACATCGTCGAGATGCAGCGCGAACGCATTGGTGGCATCGAGCACGTTCTCGGCGAAGCGCGTCGTCAGCTGCGCCGAGCGCTCCCGGATCTGCCGCAGGCGCTGCTTCTGTTCGGGCGGCAGCTCTGCACCGCCGAGGCGGAAGTCGCGCAACTCGTTCTCGACAACCTTGCGCCTTGCCGCCGGCGCGCGCGCGAAATCGGGGGCCGCCGCCATCTGCTTGTACTTGTCGTACAAAACCAGGTTCTGCGCCAGCTCGGTCCAGAATGCCGTCAACTTCGGCAGGTTGGCGTTGTACTGCGCGCGCAGATCCGGCGTATCGGCAACCGAGTTCAGGTGCGAAACGTGGTGCCAGGCGCGCACCAGCCGGTCGGTCGCATCGTCGAGCGGCTCGACCACGGTGTCCCAGCCCGGTGCGGTGGCCGCGTCGGTCACGCGCGCCACGACTTCGCGGCATTGGGCCAGCAGCGTGTCGACGGCCGGCGTGACGTGCGCGGGCGAGATCGCATCGAAGCGCGCATGCCCCGTGAAATCGAGCAGCGGATTGGACTTGTTCTTGACGTCGAAGGGCATGGTCTGGCGGCGGGAATGCTTCAGCGGTGCGGGCCGGCGCTGCGCTCCGCAGCCTCGACCGTGTTGACCAGCAGCATCGTGATCGTCATCGGTCCGACGCCGCCGGGTACGGGCGAGATGAAGCCGGCCACCTGCTTCACCGCGTCGAAGTCGACGTCGCCGACGAGCTTGCCTTCCGGCGTCTTGTTGGTTCCGACATCGATCACGATCGCACCCGGCTTCACCATGTCGGCCGTGACGAGGTTGCGCTTGCCGACCGCGGCAACGAGCACGTCGGCCTGGCGCGCGATCGACGCCAGATCGCGCGTCTTGCTGTGCGCGACGGTCACGGTCGCATTGGCGGCGAGCAGCAGCATCGCCATCGGCTTGCCGACCATGTTCGAGCGGCCGAGCACGACGGCGTGGGCGCCCTCGAGCTTCGCGCCGACCGATTCGAGCATCTTCATCACGCCGTACGGCGTGCACGAGCGGAAATGCGGATGCCCCATCAGCGTGAGGCCCGCATTGGTCGGGTGCAGGCCGTCGACGTCTTTGTCGAACGCGATCGTGTCGAGAATCTTCTGCGCATCCAGGTGCCTGGGCAACGGCAGCTGCAACAGGATGCCGTGCACGGCGGGATCGGCGTTCAGCGCCGCCACACGTGCGAGCAGCGTTGCTTCGCTCGTGTCGGCTGGCAGGCGGTCGAAGAAGGAGCGGATGCCGACCTCTTCGCACGCCCTGATTTTGTTGCGAACGTAGATCGCGGATGCCGGGTCGTCGCCGACCAGTAGCACCGCCAGACCGGGTTGCAGGCCGCGCGCCGCGAGCGCGACGACACGGGGTTTCAGTTCTGCGCGCAGCTTGGCGGCGAGCGCCTTGCCGTCGATGATCTGGGCAGCCATCGATTCACTTCGGAGGGAAACCCGGATTCTACGGGCGCCGCATCGACGCCGTCGCGGAGTTCAGCGTTCGGTGCTGGTGAGCGCAATCCGCATCAGGTCGGCCACGGTTCCGGCCTTCAGCTTGTCCATGATGTTGGCACGGTGCGCCTCGACGGTCTTGATCGAGATGCCGAGATCGTCCGCGATCTGCTTGTTCAGCCGTCCGGCGACGATGCGTTCCAATACCTGCTGCTCGCGCGGCGTCAGACGGCCAAGCAGCGCCTCGTTGATCCGGCGCCGCTCGAGCTGCGCCGCCTCCTCGCGCGCGCGCAGGAGCATCTTCTCGACCAGAGCCTTCAGCGCGTTGCGGTCGAACGGCTTTTCGATGAAGTCGGCCGCGCCCTTCTTCATCGTCGACACGGCCATCGGCACGTCGCCGTGGCCGGTGATGAAGATGATCGGCAGGCTGGCTTCGCGCGCGAGCAGGTGATCCTGCAGTTGCAGGCCGCTCATTCCCGGCATGCGAACGTCGAGGATCAGGCACGCGATCGCGCGCGGATCGAAGTGCCCGAGGAAGGTCTCCGCGCTCTCGTAGCACTCGACGCGGTAGTCCGGTTCGAGCAGGAACTGCAGCGAGTCGCGCACCGCTTCGTCATCGTCGACGACGTAGACGACGCCGCGCGCAGCGAAATCGTTCTGGGTCATTTGCCTGCGCCTTGAGTAACTGGTGCGGCTTCCGGTGTGGTGCGCTCGTGCCCTGCGAGCGGCAGGGTGAAGCGCATGATGGTTCCGCCGACGCTTTCGGGATTCTTCTCGACGGTCAGACGGCCCTGATGGAACTCCACGATCGAGCGGCAGATGTTCAACCCCATGCCCATCCCTTCCGGCTTCGTGCTGAAGAAAGGATCGAACAGGTTCGGCAGATGCTCGTCGGGAATGCCGCTGCCGCGGTCGATCACCGCGAATTCCGCCATGCCGTCGAGCAGCGAGCGGCGCACGACGACGTCGATGCGGCGGACGGTGGCGTGCTCCATCGCGTCGATTGCGTTCTTCAGCAGGTTCAGCAGCACCTGCTCGATCAGCAGCGGATCGACGAGCACCGGCTCGAGCGTCGGATCGATGCTGGCGGCGATCGTGACCCCCTTCTTGCCCGCTTCAATCTCGGCGAAGCCGATCGCGTCCTCGACGATCCGCTGCGACGGTGTCGGACGGCGGCGCGGCTCCGACCGCTTCACGAACTCGCGGATGCGGCGGATGATGCCGCCGGCGCGCTGTGCCTGTGCCGACGTCTTCTCCAGCGCGTTCTGCAGTTCGTCGATCGAGATCTGTCGCTCCTTCAGGCGGGACAGGGTGCCTTCGCTGTAATTGGTGATCGCGGTCAACGGCTGATTCAGCTCGTGGGCGAGTGACGAGGCCATCTCGCCCATCGTCATCAGGCGCGATGTGAACTGCACCTTTTCCTGCTGCTGGCGGGCGATCTCTTCCGTCACCTTCCGCAGCGTGATGTCGGTTGCGATCTGCAGCCGGGCATTGGGATCGCCATTGGCGTGCTGGAACGGCCAGCGGATATCGCGCGCGCGCACGTCGAACCAGCGATCGGTTGCCGCGTCGTGGACCTCGCCGCTGTCGCGGCCGCGCAGTTGCGCGGCGAGCCGCAGATGGCCGGCGGCATCGCTGCCGAACTGATTGAGGTAGGCGCGGTTGGCAAACACCATCTCGCTGCTCGCGCTGCCGCCCGACTTCGGTGTTACGACCGATACCGCGGCCTCCAGCGATTCGAGCACGGTCGTGAAGCGCTCGTGCGCGGTGGCCAGTTCGTTGCGGGCACGGGTCGACTCGGTGATGTCGGTCATCGAACTCATCCAGCCGATGTATCGGTTCGCGTCGTCCAGCAATGGCGACTCGTGCATGCTGGCGTTGAAGCGCGTGCCGTCCTTGCGCTGGACCACGACCTCGAAGCCGCCCGGCTCGCTCTTCCCAGCCAGCGCCTGTCGCAGCCTGGCTTCGTGCTCGGCCCGATGTTCCGGCGGCCAGTACGGGTAGGGGGGCGGGCAACCGACCAGGTCGCGCTCCACGTACCCCGTCATCTGGCAGAAGGTCCGGTTCACGTAGCGGATCACTCCCTGCGGATCGATCACGCGCAGGCCGGTGGCGACCGAGTTCTCCATCGCGCGCCGCAGCGAGGTCTCGGCCAGCAACGCGCGATCGGCACGCTGCTGGCGCGAGGTGAAACGCACCAGCGTACCCAGAGCGACCAGAACCGAGATGGTCAGGCCCGCGACCACCCACGCCAGCGCGCTGGTCGTGATGCGCGATTCGAGCCGAAACGCGCTTGCTGCCAGTTGGTAGTCTGCCGGCAGCGGCGCCAGCCCGACGGCGTACGTCAGCGCGTCGGACGGAGGGGCGCTGGACGAGGTCGACGCCAGCAGGCGATCGCCCAGCGAGATTTGCAGCCGGTAGCGGTCGAGCGTTTCCTCGGCCACGCCCTTGGCGATGAACTCGATCAGGTCGATCCGCGCGACCACGGCGCCGGAAAACACGTGGTCGACGTAAACCGGCACCGCGAGCACGAGCGGCGCGCCGCGCGGCCCCGAGGGAAGCGGCATGAAGACTGGCTCGTATCCCTGCGCGACTCGCAGCAGCACCGGCTTGAGCACCGCGTCCGCCTTCGCGTCGCGGTCCGGAGCCTGCATCGTTACGGGTTGGCCCGGGAGCACGGACGAAACCACCGCGGGCCAGACCAACTGCCCCTGCGCATCGAGGTATTCGATGCGGGCCAGCTCCTTCTTCGCGCTCAACAGGTCCTGCGCGATCGCGCCGAAGCGCTTTTCGGTGAGGCTGCCGTTGCCGATGTCCCGCGCCGCCGCAGACAGTGTTTCGGAAAGAGTGGACAGGCGCGTGCCGAGCTGAAGCGCCGCCGAATCGATGTCGCGATGCATCGCATCGGTCTGCAGTTGCCGGTCCTCTATCAGGATCGCGACGAACAGACCCGCGCTCAGGATCGCAAGCAGCGCGATCACGTAGTAGGGGAGCCGCGGCCGGCGGTGCAGTCGTCGTGCCGATCCGCTCGCGAGCGCATCGAACGTCGAGGACAGCTTGCTACTGCGGGAAGTCGGGGAAATTGGCACCGTGAATGTGTCGTCGCGCCGAATCAGGTACGGCATATTATGGGTGGCGCCGGGCCAAACGCTTCTCGATCCAAGCGGGCCGCGTGGCGAACGCGCATCAAAGTGCCGTGATCCGCCCGCGCAGGTGAACTAGGCCAACATTTCTTATTATGCAATTCGAAATCACTATTTGAAAAATCGGCGACCCCTGCTACATTGGCGCCCCTCGAATCGGCGCGCCACCCCGGAACGCAGCCGCTCACCAGAAGACATCAGGAGGCCTCAATGTCTGCCGTACTGAAGTTCGATGCCGCGAACGACCCCGATGCGCTGGAGACTCAGGAGTGGGTGGAAGCGCTCGAAACCGTGATCGAGCGCGAAGGTCCGCAGCGCGCGCACTATCTGCTTGAGCGGCTGATCGACAAGGCGCGCCGCTCGGGTGCGTACATCCCGTACTCGCCTAACACGGCCTACATCAACACCATCCCGCCGCACCAGGAGGAGCACTCGCCGGGCGATTACGCGATCGAGGAGCGCATCCGTTCCTACATGCGCTGGAACGCGATGGCGATGGTGGTGCGCGCCAACCGGGGCGACGGTGATCTCGGCGGCCACATCGCCAGCTATGCGTCGGTCGGCACGCTGATGGAAGTGGGCTTCAACCACTTCTGGCGCGCACCCTCGACCGACTTCGGGGGCGATCTGATCTACTTCCAGGGGCACTCGTCGCCCGGCATCTACGCGCGCGCGTACCTCGAGGGACGGTTGACCGAGGAGCAACTGATCAACTTCCGTCGCGACGTCGACGGCAAGGGCGTGACCTCGTATCCGCATCCGAAGCTGATGCCGGACTTCTGGCAGTTTCCCACGGTGTCGATGGGGCTGGGTCCGATCCAGGCAATCTACCAGGCGCGCTTCCTCAAGTACCTGCACGCGCGCGGCATCGCGGATACCGCCGGCCGCAAGGTGTGGTGCTTCTGCGGCGACGGCGAGATGGACGAGCCCGAATCGCTCGGCGCGATCAGCATGGCGTCGCGCGAGCACCTCGACAATCTGATCTTCGTGATCAACTGCAACCTGCAGCGGCTCGATGGCCCGGTGCGCGGCAACGGCAAGATCATCCAGGAGCTCGAAGGCGAGTTCCGCGGCTCGGGCTGGAACGTGATCAAGCTGATCTGGGGCTCGTACTGGGATCCGCTGATCGCGAAGGACAAGGACGGGTGGCTGCTGCGGCTGATGGAAGAGACCGTCGATGGTGAATACCAGAATTTCAAGGCCAACGACGGCGCCTTCGTCCGCAAGCACTTTTTCGGCAAGTTCCCGCAGACGGCGGAAATGGTGTCGCGCATGTCGGACGCCGACGTCTGGCGGCTGAACCGCGGCGGCCACGATCCGCACAAGATCTACGCCGCTTATGCGGCGGCGGTGAAGACCGAGGACCTGCCGACCGTGATCCTGGCCAAGACGGTCAAGGGCTACGGCATGGGCCGCATCGGCGAGGCGAAGAACCCGACGCACCAGGTCAAGAAGCTGGATGCCGATGCGGTGCGCGAATTCCGCGACCGCTTCAGCATTCCGATTCCGGACGACAAGCTGGAGGAAGTGCCGCTCTTCAAGCCGCCGGAGAATTCGCCGGAGATGCGCTACCTGCACGAGCGGCGCCGTGCGCTGGGAGGCTATCTGCCGCAACGGCGCCGGCGGGCCGACGAGAAATTGCCGGTGCCCGCTCTCGACGTGTTCGCCCCCGTGCTGGAGCCCACCGCGGAGGGCCGCGAGATCAGCACGACGCAGGCGTTCGTGCGCATCCTGACGCAATTGCTGCGCGATAAGACCCTCGGCCCGCGCGTGGTGCCGATCGTCCCGGACGAGGCGCGCACCTTCGGCATGGAGGGCATGTTCCGTCAGCTCGGTATCTTCAGCCAGCAGGGCCAGCTGTACGAACCGGTCGACAAGCACGAGGTCATGTACTACCGCGAGGACAAGAAGGGCCAGATCCTCGAAGAGGGCATCAACGAGGCCGGCGGCATGGCCGACTGGATGGCAGCCGCGACGTCGTACTCGAACAGCAACCGCATCATGATCCCGTTCTTCCTCTTCTATTCGATGATGGGGTTCCAGCGCTTCGGTGACCTGGCGTGGGCGGCCGGCGACCTGCAATCGCGCGGCTTCCTGCTCGGAGCCACCAGCGGCCGAACGACGTTGAACGGCGAGGGACTGCAACACCAGGACGGGCACTCGCACCTGTTCAGCCTGACGATCCCGAACTGCGTCAGCTACGACCCGACGTTCGCGCACGAATTGGCCGTGATCGTTCGCGACGGCCTGAAGCGGATGATCGAGGATCAGGAGAACGTCTGGTACTACATCACGATCATGAACGAGAACTATCCCCAGCCCGGGCTTAAGAAGGGTCAGGAGGCAGGCATCCTGAAGGGGATGTACCGGTTCCGCGAGGGCCCGGCCGGCAGCGGAATGGGCATGTCGATCCCGCGCGTGCAGCTCCTCGGCAGCGGCACGATCCTGCGCGAGGTGATCGCCGCAAGCGAATTGCTCGAGCACGACTGGGGTGTCGCTGGCGACGTGTGGAGCGTGACCAGCTTCACCGAGCTGCGCCGCGACGGCATCGACGCGGAGCGCTGGAACCTTCTGCACCCGGCCGAGCCGCCCCGCAAGGCCTACGTTACGCAGCAGCTGGAGCGCACGGCCGGTCCGCTGGTGGCGTCAACCGATTACAAGCGGCTGTTCGCCGACCAGATCCGGCCGTACCTACCGAAGGGCCGCAGCTACACGGTGCTCGGCACCGACGGCTTCGGCCGCTCCGACACGCGCGAAAAGCTGCGTGCGCATTTCGAAGTGGATCGGCACTTTGTCGTGCTGGCCGCGCTGAAGGTGCTGGCCGACGACGGCGTGCTGCCGGTCGCCAAGGTCGCCGAGGCGATCAAGAAGTACGGGATCGATCCCAACAAGCCGAATCCGGTCCACGCGTGAGCGCCGATCCGGACGTGGCCGCGCGAGCGGAAGATGACCCAGGAGACGAAGCGCGGCATGCGGCGCACCGACAGGCTGTTGTCGCTGCCCGAACTCGAACAAAAGGCGGAGAGAATGGGAACGATCGAAATCAAGGTGCCTGACATCGGCGACTTCAAGGACGTCGAGATCATCGAGGTCCTTGTCAAGCCGGGCGACGTGGTGGCGAAGGAGCAGTCGCTGATCACGGTCGAAAGCGACAAGGCCTCGATGGAAATCCCGTCGGCGTCCGCGGGCACGGTGAAGGAGATGCGCGTCGGACTCGGCGACAAGGTCTCCGAGGGATCGGTGATCCTGCTGCTGGAGCCGGGCGCGGCTGCGGCGCCGGCGCAGGCGGCCGATCCCGTCGCGCTCACCGCGCCGGCTCCCGCGCCGACGGCTGCGGCCACACGCCCGGCGCCGGCTCCGGTCGCTGCGCCATCGGGCGGCGAGGCGATCGAGGTGAAGGTGCCCGACATCGGCGACTTCAAGGACGTCGAGATCATCGAGGTCCTCGTCAAGCCGGGCGACGTGGTGGCGAAGGAGCAGTCGCTGATCACGGTTGAAAGCGACAAGGCCTCGATGGAGATTCCGTCCCCCGCCGCCGGTGTCGTGAAGGAGATGCGCGTCAGGCTGGGCGACAAGGTTTCCGAGGGAAGCCCGATCCTGACGCTGATCGGGGGCGGCGTGCCGGCGGCGGTGCAGGCGCCGATGCCGG
>JBAIYN010000096.1:0-6978 GCA_037915775.1 Burkholderiales bacterium
CGCGCGGCCCAGGCGGTGGAGCTCGACCTGCCGGCCCACCGCGGGCGCGTGCCGGTCGAGATGATGGGCGGCCAGCCGTTCCCGCCGATCGGCGAGCTGCCCTACCTGCTCACGCTGCCCGGCTACGGGTTCTACTGGTTCCGGCTCGCCGCCGACGTGCCGGCGCCGCAGTGGCACGTCGAGCGGCTGGCGCCGCAGGAACTGCCCGTGCTGGTGCTGTTCGACGGCTTCAACAGCCTGTTCCGCGAGCGCGTGGTGCCGTGGCGCATCGGCATGGCGGACAAGACGCGCGAGCAGTTCGAGACGACGATCCTGCCATGGTTCCTGCAGCAGCAGCGCTGGTTCGCCGACAAGGGCGAACGCGTCGAGCGCGTGCACGTCATCGACGATGCCGCGCTCGAGCACGACGGCCGTTCCTGGCTGCTGACGATGAACGAGGTCGTGGGATCGCCGCGGGCCGGCCGCTACTTCCTTCCGCTCGGACTGGTGTGGGAGGAGAAGGAGGAGGAGCGGCTGCGCGCGCTCGCGCCGGCGCAGCTCGCCAAGGCGCGGCAGCAGGCGCAGGTTGGCGGACTCGTCGATGCGGTCGGCGACGAGCGCTTCTGCGAGGCGATGGTGCGCGCGATCGGCACGGCGCGCGAGATCGCCGCGCACGACGGTGTCGTGCGTTTCCGCCCGACCGCCGCATTTGCCGCAATCGTCGGCACCCTGCCGCCGAAGCCGCTGCCGGTGCGGGTGCTGGCGATGAGCAGCAACAGTGCGGCGCTGCTGGCCGAACGGCTGTTTCTCAAGGTCTATCGACGCATGCGCGCCGGCATGAATCCCGAACTGGAGGTCGGCCGCTACCTGACCGATGTCGCGAAGTTCGAGCATTGCGTGCCGGTCGCCGGCAGCGTCGATTACGTCGCCCGGGATGGCGAGGTGACCACGCTCGCGCTGCTGCAGCGGTTCACCCCGAACCAGGGCGACGCCTGGGAATTCACCGTCGAATACCTGGGCCGCCACCTCGAGGCCGGCGCGGCCAGCGCGACGCCGGAAGTTGCCGAAGCGCACGGCGCCTATCTGACGCTGGTGCGCCGCCTCGGCGAGCGCACCGCGCAACTGCATGGCGCGCTCTGTCTGACGACCGGCGACGCGGCCTTCGATCCGGAACCGCTGACTGCGGCCGACGTCCAGCAGTGGACGCTGCAGGTGCGCAGCGACACCGAACTGACGCTGCGCATGCTGGAGGAGCGCGCTGAAACGCTGGCCCCTGCACTGCAGATGCAGGCACGCCGTCTGCTCGATGCGTCGCCGCGCCTGATCGAACATGTCGAGCGCCTCGCGCACACGCCTGCCGTCGGCAGGAAGACGCGCATTCACGGCGACTACCACCTCGGCCAGGTGCTGGTCACGCTGAACGATTTCGTGATAATCGACTTCGAGGGCGAGCCCACCCGGCCGCTGGCGGAGCGCCGGCGCAAGCAGTCCGCGCTGCGCGACGTCGCCGGCATGCTGCGCTCGTTCAACTACGCGCGGCACGCCGCTTTGCTGCATGTCGGCCATACACCCGAGCAGGCCGAGCGCCTGGCGCCTCGCGCGCGCGCCTGGGAAGACGAAGTGCGCGGTGCGTTCCTGCAGGCCTACCGCGCGGCGGCAGTGCATGCGGGCGTTTTCAGCGATGGCGCGCAGTTCGATGCCGCGCGCGCGCTGCTCGAACTGTTCGAACTGGAGAAGGCCCTGTACGAACTGCGTTACGAAATGCAGAGCCGGCCGGACTGGATGGCGGTGCCGCTGGCCGGCATCGCCGCGCTGGCCGGATTGTCGATCGACGGCTAGGGGGACGAGATGCAAGACGTGAACGTATTGCTGGAACCGGCGAAGGCGTTTCTGATCCAGATCGGCAACTTCATGCCGCGCCTGGGAATCGCCATCGTGATCCTGATCATCGGCTGGCTGCTGGCCAAGGCGATCCGCTTCGCGGCGGAGCGGGCGCTGCGTGCGATCAATCTGCCGGTGCTGACGGAGCGCGCCGGCATCGACGCCTTCCTGCGCAATGGCGGCATCACGACCGATGCAGTCGGCATCTTCAGCGCGCTCGCGTACTGGCTGGTCATCTTCGTCGGCCTGCTGGTGGCCTTCAACAGCCTTGGCCTCGACTACGCGACCGATCTGCTGCGACAGGTGGTGCTTTTCCTGCCGAAGGTGTTCGTCGCGCTGCTGGTGATCGCGTTCGGTGCCTATTTCGCGCGCTTCATCGGCGACGCGGTGCGGTCCTACATGACCAACATCGGCATCAGCGACGCCGACCTGCTGGCGCGGGTCGCGCAGTATGCGATCGTCGTCTTCGTGATCCTGATTGCGATCGACCAGCTCAACATCGGCGGAGCGCTGGTGCAGACGACGTTCCTGATCCTGCTGTCCGGCGTCGTGCTGGCATTGGCGCTGGCGTTCGGCATCGGCGGACGCGACTGGGCCGCTGCGCTGCTGGAGCGCTTGTGGCCGCACGAGCGTCGTTCGCAAAGCGACGCGGTCCGGCATCCTGACAAGCCGTAACTGCCGCCGTCTTGCGCCGCACGCGGGACCGAGCACCTAAGTGGATCCCTTACGCCCCAGCCGCGATACGCAGCGCTGGCCGGGCGCCTAGACTTCGGCGGCCGGGCTTCCGCGCTCGCCGGCGACAGCGCACTGCGGTCCAGCGTGCGCTGACCTGCCCTGGACGCAGCGCGCGTTACCGCGCGAAGGACCGTGACCCCCTGCACCGGCGGCCAGCGTATATCCGGCGCGCTGCGGGTCTACCGATGTGACGCCGACCGACACGTGGACACTCTTCAATGACGCAGAAGATCACCGCCGTCTGGCCCGGACGCCCGTACCCGCTGGGCGCGACCTGGGACGGCGAGGGAGTGAACTTCGCGCTGTTCTCCGAAGGCGCTGAAAGGGTCGAACTCTGTCTGTTCGACGCCGCCGGCAGAAGCGAGGTGCAGCGTATCGCGCTCAAGGAGCAGACCGACCTCGTCTGGCATTGCTACCTGCCGGAGGCGCGGCCGGGACTCTCTTACGGCTACCGGGCCTACGGACCGTACCGGCCCGAGCAAGGCCTGCGCTTCAACCCGCACAAGCTGCTGCTCGACCCGTACGCGCGAAACATCGTCGGCAGACTGCACTGGAACGACGCGCTGTACGGCTATGCACGCGGCGATCACGGCGACGACCTTGCGCTCGATGCGCGCGACAGCGCCGGCTTCATGCCCCGCTGCAAGGTGATCGACCCGGCCTTCACCTGGGGCAACGACCGGCCGCCGAACATCGACTGGCACGAGATGGTCGTCTACGAGGTGCACGTGCGCGGCTTCACGATGCAGCACCCGGAGGTGCCGCCGGCGCTGCGCGGAACCTACGCCGGGCTCACCTGCGCACCGGTGATCGACTACCTGAAGCGGCTCGGCGTCACCACGCTCGAACTGATGCCGGTGCACACCGCGGTCGACGATCACCGCCTCGCCGACCGCGGGCTGCGCAACTATTGGGGCTACAACACGATCGGCTACTTCGCCCCGGACGCGCGTTACTCGGCCTCCGGGAAGATCGCCGAGTTCAAGTCGATGGTGAAGACGCTGCACTCCGCCGGCATCGAGGTGATCCTCGACGTGGTGTACAACCACACGGCCGAAGGCAATCACTTCGGCCCCACGCTGTCGTTCCGCGGCATCGACAACGCCTCCTACTACCGCCTGGATGCGAAGGCGCCGCGCCACTACACCGACTACACCGGCTGCGGCAATACGCTCAACCTGCGCCATCCGCGCGTGCTGCAGCTGATCATGGATTCGCTGCGCTACTGGGTCACCGAGATGCACGTCGACGGCTTCCGCTTCGACCTCGCGTCTGCACTCGCGCGCGAACTGCACGAGGTCGATCGGCTGGGCGCGTTCTTCGACATCATCCGCCAGGACCCGGTGCTGAACCACGTGAAGCTGATCGCCGAGCCCTGGGATCTCGGCGAAGGCGGCTACCAGGTCGGCAACTTTCCGCCCGGCTGGGCGGAATGGAACGACAAGTACCGCGACGCGATGCGCGCGTACTGGAAGGGTGACGGCGGCCTGATCGGAGAATTTGCAAAGCGGCTGACCGGATCGAGCGACCTGTACAACCGCTCCAGCCGCCGGCCGTATTCAAGCATCAACTTCGTCACCGCGCACGACGGCTTCACGCTGCACGACCTCGTTTCATACAACCGCAAGCACAACGAAGCCAACGCAGAGGACAACCGCGATGGCCACGACAACAACCTGTCGTGGAACTGCGGTGCCGAGGGCCCGACCGATGATGCACAGATCTCGCGGCTGCGGATGCGCCAGAAGCGCAACCTGCTCGCGACCCTGCTGCTGTCGCAGGGCGTGCCGATGCTGCTGGCAGGCGACGAAATCGGACGCACGCAGCACGGCAACAACAACGCGTACTGCCAGGACAACGAGACGTCATGGCTTGACTGGAACCTCGACCGCGACAGGCAGGCGCTGCTTCGCTTCGTGCAGCGCCTGATCGAGATCCGCCGCGAGCATCCGGTGTTCCGCCGCCACGACTTCTTCCAGGGACGGCCACTGATCGGCGGCGAGGTCAAGGATATCCACTGGTTCCGGCCCGATGGTGCCGAGATGACGAAGGAGGCTTGGGAGCACGATCAGGCTCGCGCGCTCGCGGTCTATCTGGCGGGCGAAGCACTGCAGGAAACCGATCGGCGCGGACGTCCAGTCCTGGACGACAACTTCCTGCTGCTATTCAACGCCGGCCATGAAGCGCAGGAATTCCGCTTGCCGTTCCCGGGCGAATGCCGTTGGGTGGCGCTGCTCGACACTGGCTACGAGGAGGGCCTGTTCGAGGACGGTACCTTCGCCGGCGGCAGCGATTATCGCCTCGATCCGCGTGCATTGGCCGTGCTGCTGCATGTCAAGTCGCCCTAGTGAGTTTGGAACACGATGACACCGAGCTGCTGGCCCGCGGGGTCGAGCCGCTGGCGGTCGGCCAACGCGCGAGCGCGGCGTCGATCGAGCCGCGGCTTAGCGGGTCGCGCGGAACGGCGGCACCGGCGGATTGCGCGCAACTTCTCGTGCAACTTGCGGTCCCGACAGGGTGAGGCCGAATCTGGCTGCGGCATCCGCTCGACGAGGAGACCAAGATGAATTCACTACTCGCCCTGATCAATTCGATCGACATCGGCTCGCTGGGCGGCGGCACGTTGACCGCGCTGCGCATCCTGCTGATCGTGCTCGCTGCCTGGATCGCGGTCGCGATCCTGCAGCGCGCGATCCGCTTGCTGCCGGCGCGCATCGCCACCCGCCTCGACGATCCGGAGGCGCTCAAGCGCGCCGAAACGCTCGGCCGCGTGTTCCGCTACGCGGTCGCCGTCATCGTCACCGCGATCACCGGCATGATGGTGCTGGCGGAGATCGGCATCTCGCTGGCGCCGATCCTGGGCGCCGCCGGCGTGGCGGGCCTGGCGATCGGCTTCGGCGCGCAGAGCCTGGTGAAGGACTACTTCACCGGCTTCTTCCTGCTGTTCGAGGACCAGATCCGCCAGGGCGACGTGGTCAAGATCGCCGGCGTCTCGGGGCTGGTCGAGGAGGTCACGCTGCGTTACGTGCGGCTGCGCGACTACGACGGCAACGTGCACTTCGTGCCGAACGGACTGATCACCAACGTCGTCAACATGAGCCGCGGCTATGCGCAGGCGGTGATCGACGTCGGCATCGCGTATCGCGAGGACGTCGACGCCGCGCTCGCGGTGATGCGCCGGGTGGGCAGCGGGATGCGCGCCGACGCGGATTTCAACGCGCGCATCCTGGATGAACTCGAGATCGCCGGCGTCGATCGCTGGGACGACTCCGCGGTGGTGCTGCGCTGCCGCTTCAAGGTCAAGCCACTCGAGCAGTGGAACGTGCGGCGAGAATTCCTGCGCCGCCTGAAGAAGGCGTTCGACCAGGAGGGCATCGAGATCCCGTATCCGCACCTGACCATCTACGCCGGCGTTGCCCGCGACGGCAGCGCGCCGGCATTCCACGTGAAGACGATGCCCGCGCAGTAGCTTCGCGCGTCAGATGCCGGTGGCCTCGGCCATCAGGGCACGCCAGCGCCGGTAGCGCTCGCGCAGGCGCGGGTCGCTCATGGGCGCAAAGACATCCTCGTTCGCGCCGGCGTTCCATTCAGCCGGCCGGCCGAACGCGAGATAGGCGATGCCGCGCGCGCTCGCTTCGGGATCGTCGCGACGATGGACCTCGACGCCGTTCAGCGCTGCGAGCTTGCGGCACAACCCGTCCAGTCGCGATACGCCGCCGCTGACGCGAATCCGCCCGGGTGCCGCGACATAAGCCGCCATGTGGTCGATGTTCGCCTGCAGCAGGAACGCGATGCTTTCGACCAGCGCGACGGCCTTTTGCCAGGGCGCTCCCTCGCCGGCGCCACCCTCGACGAAGCGCGATGCAAACTCGGCTTTCCAGAACGGACAGCCGAGCCCGGCAACCCCGTTCAGGAACAGCAGAGATGGCGGCTCGCGTTCCAGCCACTGTGGCAAGTGCGCCGGCAGGTCGTCGACGCCGAGTTCCTTCGACAGCCAGGCGAGCGCGGTGCCCGCACCGTTCACGTTGCCTTCGATCATGTAGACGGTGGTGTCGCGCTCGGCGAGGATGATTCCCGTCAGCTGGCGCGGCACGTGGCCCGGGGCATGCATCACCGCGCGCTGCACGAACGCGCTGGTGCCGATGTTCACGTAGGCCGAATCGGCTTCAGGCCAGCCGAACGCGAACACGGCGGCCGACTGGTCGCCGTTGACCGCGGTCAGCGGCACCTCGATCCCCGCCGCCGCCAGCGTGCCCCATGCCTGGCAGGTCTGCGCACTGCGTGGCAGGAATCCCGCCGGCAGGCCGAACAGCTCCATCAGCTCAGGGTCCCAGTCGCGCGTCTGCAGGTTCCACAGCTGGGTGCGCGCGGCGCACTGCGGGT
>JBAIYN010000701.1:0-3093 GCA_037915775.1 Burkholderiales bacterium
TGGCCGCGGAACGGAACGCTGCCGTGCGGTCCGAAGCGGAAACCCGGCAAGCCGCGGAAGAACTGGAAGAACGGGTCGTTGGAGAAGTCCGGCGTGTCGTTGGCCGCAAACTTGCGCGTGCCCGAGACAGTCACGCCGACGACCGCGGGGCCACGCTCCTGAACGATGGCGCGGTAGTTCGGCACCGCGCCCGCAGGCAACGGGGCGATCGGCGCGGCCGCCGGTGCGGCGGGCGTCGTCGTCGCGGCGTTCGTGGTGGCCGCCGCGGCCGGTCGGTGCAGCAGTTCGGAGATGCTCCAGGCACCGGCCGAACCGGCGGCGCCGAGCAGTCCTGCAGCCGCCAGTGCGACGGCGATCGGTTTCATCTTCATGTTTTCTCCCTCTTGTCTGGGTCAAGCGATCCATTTCGCTTGACTGGCAATTTAGGAGCGCGCGATGAGACTTCGGTTAGCGCTGTGTTAAGCCGGAATTAGGGGCGCGGTGCCTGGATGCCGCCAGCGCTCCCTGGGAAACCGAGGGACCGTGACGGAGGCTCCCCCTACCGCCAGTGGCGTCGCGACAGGCGCCACCCGTACCGGTAGACCAGCCAGCCGCCGACGAGCCCTCCGAGGTGCGCGAAGTGCGCGACTCCCGCGGCGGTGCCGGTCACGCCAAGCGTCAGTTCCAGTGCCGCGTACGCAAAGACCATTGTGCGCGCCGACATCGGGATCGGGGGGAACAGCAGCATCAGGCGCCGGTGCGGGAACATCAGCCCGTAGCAGAGCATCAGCCCGAACACGCCGGCCGACGCGCCGATCACCGGCCCGCCGCCGCCGCCGCCGACGGCCGCCGCGAGGATCTGCGCGATGGCGCCGGTCAGCACGGCCGCGAAGTACGCGAACAGCAGCCGCGGCGCGCCCCACACGTGCTCGACATCGGCGCCGAACATGTAGAGGCCCCACATGTTGAAGGCGATGTGGACGAGGTTCGCATGCAGGAAGCTGTAGGTGACGAGCTGCCACGGTGCGTTGAGCAGTCCGAAGGCGGGCGCGCCCGGGTCGATCCACAACGCAAACGCATTGATCAGCGGTGCGCCGATGCTCGTTTGGAGCAGAAAGCCGAGCACGTTGGCGATGATCAGTGCCTGAACCGCCGCGGGCATGTCAGCTCCGGCTCGGCGATGGCGCCGCGGGTGCGGACTCGTGGCACGCGAAGCGCAGTTCGGCGCGCAGGCCCCCGAGCGGTGATTCCCCGAGAGTCACCTGCGCGCCGTGGCGATCGGCGATCGCTCGCACGATCGCCAGCCCGAGCCCGCTGCCGGTCGCATCGCCGCTGTCGCGGCGGTAGAAGCGATCGAACACGCGCGCACGCTCCTCGGTGGGAATGCCCGGCCCGGAGTCGTCGACCTGCAGCACCGCCCCCTGATCCTCGTGCACGCGCACGACCACGCGCGTGTGCGCCCCCGCGTAGCGCACCGCGTTGTCGATCAGGTTGCGCGCGACGATGCGCAGCCCGCCCGCGTCGCCGTGGACCAGCACCGGCTGCGGGGCTTCGAGCTCCAGCTCGACGCCGCGTGCGGCGGCCAGCGCCACGCTGTCCGCGGTCGCCTGCCGCGCCGCCTCCGCGAGATCGGTGTCGACGAGCGCAGCCTCTGCACCGCCGGGTTCGGCGCGTGCCAGCGCCAGCAGTTGCTCGACCAGATGGCGCAGGCGCTCCATGCCCGCCCCGAGCTCGGCGATCGCCTGCGTCCGCGTCGCTTCGTCGCCGGCGCGCCGCAGCAGGTCGAGCTGGATCTTCAGCGCGGTCAGCGGCGAGCGCAGCTCGTGCGCGGCGTCGGCGACGAACGAACGCTGGGCCGCGAACGAGGCGCGCAGCCGCTTCAGCAGGGCGTTCAGCGCGTTGACCAGCGGCGCGATCTCCGCCGGCAACCCGGTGACTTCGAGCGGGGTCAGCGACTCGGCGCCGCGCGTGCGCACCGCGGCAACGAGGTTTCTCAAGGGCGCGAGCGATATGCCGACCAGCCAGCCGACCGCGAGCAGCAGGATCGGCGTGGCGATCAGCAGCGGACCCACGCTGCGCCAGGCGGCCGATGCCGCCAGCTGCCGGCGCACCGACAGCGGCTGCGCCACCTGGATCACGCGGCCGCGCGCGGTCGTGGAGAACACACGCCAAGGCTTGCCGTTGATCGCAACGTTCGAGAAGCCAAGCACCGCGTTCTGCGGCAGTCCCGGCGCGGCGTGCGATGCATAGGTGATGCTGCCGTCGCGGGACCAGACTTGCACGACGTAGTCGAAGGTCTCGTCGGCGAGGGCGGCGCGTTCGTCTGCCGCGATTGCGCCCTGGTCGCGCAGCGACAGCGCCATCTGCTGCAGGTGGTAGTCGAACAGCTGGTCGGTTTCGTTCAGCACGGTGCGGTAGGTGATCGTTGCCACGATCGCGGCAACCGCGGCCGCCAGCGTCAGCAGGAAGACCAGCAGGCGCGTGCGCAGCGACCTCATCCGCCTGCCTTCGGGGCGCCGACGTAGTAGCCGACCCCGCGCACGGTGTGAATGAATCCTTCGCCCAGCTTGCGGCGCAGCTGATGCACGTAGACCGAGATCGCGTTGCTCTCCAGTTCCTCGCCCCAGCCGTAGAGCCGATCCTCGAGCTGCGCGCGCGAAAGGATCGCGCCGGGGCGCAGCATCAACGCCTCGAGGACCGCGTATTCGCGCGCCGACAGCGCGACCGGCTGGCCATCGCGGCGCACCTCGCGCGTGGCCGGATCGAGCGAGACGCCCGCGACCTCGACCGCGGGTTCGGCGCGTCCGGCATGCCGGCGGGTGACCGCGCGCATGCGCGCCAGCAGCTCGTCGAGTTCGAACGGCTTGACGATGTAGTCGTCGGCGCCGGCGTCCAGCCCGCGCACGCGGCTTTCGAGCGCGTCGCGTGCGGTGACCACGATCACCGGGGTGCGGTCGCCCCGCGCGCGCATCGACTGCAGAACGTCCAGGCCGTCGCGCTGCGGCAATCCGAGATCGAGCAGCACCAGATCGAAGCGTTCGGTTGCCGTCGACCCGTCGGCCGCGCGGCCGTCGCGCACCCAGTCGACCGCGTAGCCAGACTGGCGCAGCGCGC
>JBAIYN010000556.1:0-2619 GCA_037915775.1 Burkholderiales bacterium
CCGCCTTCAGATGTGCCAGCGCGCGCGCGAAGAGCTCGATCTCTCCGACGACCTCGACGCCGCGCGCCTTTGCCTCTTTCAGCAGCGACGCCGCCGGCGAAGTCGTGGGCGAAAGTCCTGGACTGAGTGCGACGAGATCCACGCCGTCGAGCAGGAGCGCGCTGAACTGTCCGCTCACGAAATCGGCATGCGGGATCTGCGCGCGCAGCGCATCGCGCATCGGCGGTGCATCGCGCGTATCGGCCACGCGCAGCACCCAGCCTTCGCGCGCGAGCCAGCGCGCGATCGCCAGACCGCTCTCTCCCAGACCGAGGATCAGTGCGCGCATGGGTCGTCTACCTGATCTTCAACGTAGAAAGACCGACCAGCACCAGCATGATCGTGATGATCCAGAACCGCACGACCACCTGGTTCTCTTTCCAGCCGGAAAGCTCGAAGTGGTGATGCAGCGGCGCCATGCGGAAGATGCGGCGCCCGCCGGTCCATTTGAAGAAGCCGACCTGCAGCATCACGGAGACGGTCTCGGCGACGAACACGCCGCCCATGATGAAGAGCACGATCTCCTGGCGCGTGATCACGGCGATCGTGCCGAGCGCCGCACCGAGCGCCAGCGCACCGACATCACCCATGAAGACCTGCGCCGGGTAGGCGTTGAACCACAGGAACGCCAACCCCGCGCCGGCGATTGCCGCGCAGATGATCACCAGTTCTCCGGAGCCGGGGATGTACGGAAACAGTAGGTAGCGGGAGAAGTCCGCGCGCCCGACCACGTAGGCGAATATTCCGAGCGCCGCGCCGATCATCGATGCCGGCAGGATCGCAAGACCGTCGAGACCATCGGTGAGATTCACCGCATTGCTGGTACCGACGATCACCAGGTAGGACAGCGCGACGAATCCGAACACGCCCATCGGATACGCGTAGTTCTTGAAGAACGGCACGATCAGGTCCGATCGCGGCGGCAGATCGATCGCGAATCCTCCTGCGACCCAGTGCCCCATCAGCCCCCAGATCTTGTCGGTCGACGGTGCGGCGATCGCGAACGCGAGATAGAACGCCGCGGCCAGGCCCACCACCGACTGCCAGAAGTACTTTTCCTTCGCGCTCATGCCCTTCGGATTGCGATGCACGACCTTGCGGTAGTCGTCGACCCAGCCGATCCAGCCGAAGCCGAGCGTGACCAGCAGCACGACCCAGACGAAGCGATTCGTCAGATCGGCCCACAGCAGTGTCGTGATGCCGATCGAGATCAGGATCAGCGCGCCACCCATCGTCGGCGTGCCGGACTTGGTCAGATGCGACTGCGGGCCTTCGGTGCGAACCGCCTGGCCGATCTTCAGTTCGGTGAGCTTGCGGATCACGCCCGGACCGGCAAGCAGGCCGATCACGAGCGCGGTCGCGGCGGCGAGCACGGCACGCAGCGTCAGGTAGTCGAAGATCCGGAACGCCCGGATGTCCTGTGCCAGCCACTGGAACAGCTCGAGCAGCATCGTCAGTGCGCCCCGGCGGTCGTGTTTGCAAGCGCCTGCACCACGCGCTCCATGCGCATGAAGCGCGAACCCTTGATCAGCAGCGTCGCGCCGGCTACGGCTGCGTCACGACAGGCGTCGGTCAGCGCCTCGGCCGACGGGAAGTGGCGCGCGCCGGGTCCGAACGCCACCGCGGTTTCCTGCGTCGCTGCGCCAATGCAAAAAACCGCATCGACGCCGCGTGCCCGCGCATACGCGCCGATCTCGCGATGGAATTCCGCGCCCTGCGCTCCGACCTCGCCCATGTCGCCGAGCACGAGGACGCGCGGCGCCGCCGCCGCGGCGAGCACATCGATCGCCGCGCGCACGGAGTCCGGGTTCGCGTTGTAGGTGTCATCGATCAGCGTCGCCCCGGACGCAAGCGCAACGCGTACGCCGCGTCCCTGGAGCGGCGTGAACCCGGCCAATGCGGCGGCAATGGCCGCCGGCTCGACATCCACCGCAAGCGCCGCGGCGGTCGCGGCGAGCGCGTTATGCACGTTGTGCACGCCGGGGAGCTGCAGGCTGGTCTCGATCACCCCGACCGGCGTGGCCAGTGCGATGCGGCTGCCGCGGCCGTTCAGTTCGTACTGCGCGGTGATCGTCGCGAATCCGCGCAGCGCGAAGTCGAGCACGCGCCGCGTACCCGCCAGACTGCGCCAGATCCCGGCACAGGGGTCATCGGCGGGGAAGATCGCGACCCCGTCGGGAGGCAGCACGGCCAGCGCGGCGCCGTTCTCGTGTGCCGTCGCCTCCACGCTCGCCATGAATTCCTGGTGCTCGCGCTGCGCGTTGTTGACCAGCGCGACGGTGGGTCTGGCCAGTTCGGCCAGGTACGCAATCTCGCCCGGGTGGTTCATGCCTAGCTCGAGCACGGCAACCTTGTGCTGCGAGGTGAGCTCGAACAGCATCAGCGGCAGGCCGATGTCGTTGTTCAGGTTGCCGCGCGTGGAAAGGCGTTTCTTCTCGCCGAAGGCGCGTGCCAGGATCGCGGCGATCATCTGGGTGACCGTCGTCTTGCCGTTGCTGCCGGTCACCGCGATCAACGGAAGATTGAACCGCGCGCGCCACGCCGCGGCCGCCACGCCGAGCGCGCGTTTTGTGTCGGCGA
>JBAIYN010000453.1:0-2482 GCA_037915775.1 Burkholderiales bacterium
GTGGTTGCGCTCGGCAATGCGGCGCAGACGCTGCATCCAGTGGCGGGACAGGGATTCAACCTCGGCATGCGCGACTGCATCACGCTCGCCGACGTGCTGGCCGCCCACGACGATGTCAGCATGGCGCTGGCCGACTACGCCGCGCGACGCCACGTCGATCGGGCGGCGATTTTCTCGCTGACGCGCTGGCTGCCCGACGCGTTTGCGACGCGCTTCGCGCCGATCGCGGCGGCGCGCGTCGCCGGCCTTGTCGCGCTCGACGTCGTACCACCGTTGCGGCGTCAGCTCGCGCACCTGCTGATGTTCGGCGCGCGCGCCTGAGCGGCATTGCGCAACCGGACCTGCATCAAGGATTCGACCGACGGGTTGGCTACAATTCGCGCCCTCGCCTCGCCATCATCCTCCTGCTCCCCCATGCGCATCGGCTCGCACGAGCTGCAGAACCGTGTTTTCGTCGCGCCGATGGCGGGTGTCACGGATCGGCCGTTTCGCAAATTGTGCCGACGCTTCGGCGCGGGCTACGCGGTTTCGGAAATGGCCGCTTCAAACCCGCGCCTATGGGCGACCGAGAAGACGACGCGGCGGCTGAACCACGATGGCGAGAGCGCGCCGATTGCCGTACAGCTCGCGGGCGCCGATCCGACGATGCTCGCTGAGGCGGCGCGCTACAACGTCGATCGCGGCGCGCAGATCATCGACATCAACATGGGTTGTCCCGCCAAGAAGGTCTGCAACGTCGCCTGCGGGTCCGCGCTGCTGAAGGACGAAACGCTGGTGGCGAGGATCCTGGAAGCGGTGGTCGCGGCGGTCGCAGTTCCCGTCACACTGAAGTTCCGCACCGGCTGGAATCCGGCCGATCGCAATGCGCTGCGGATCGCCCACGTGGCCGAGAGCGCGGGCATCCGGATGCTGACCCTGCACGGCCGCACGCGCGCGTGCGGCTACGGCGGTACGGCCGAATACGAAACGATTGCCGCGGTCAAGGCCGCTGTATCGATTCCGGTGGTGGCGAACGGCGACATCGATACGCCGGCACGCGCGCGCCACGTGCTCGATGCGACGGGCGCCGACGCGATCATGATCGGGCGCGCGGCGCAGGGTCGGCCGTGGATCTTCCGCGAGATCGATCATTTCCTGCGCACCGGCGCGCAGCTTCCGCCACCGCGCGTGGACGAGGTGCGGCCGGCGCTGCTTGCGCACCTCGACGATCATTACTCCTTCTACGGCAAGGACATCGGGCTGCGCACCGCGCGCAAGCACATCATCTGGTACACGAAGCGGCTGGTCGGCGGCGCCGCGTTCTGCGCCCGCATGACTGCGATCGAGACGATGGAAGAACAGCGACGCGCGGTCGACGAATTCCTTGTCGACCATGGCGCCCGTTACGGTCGGCTGACCGAGGCGCCGCGCCCGCAACAATGACAGGGAGACAACGAATGGCAACCCACAACGCCGCGCGCGCGGTCGTCCGGACCCCGGTCACGGATGCAGCCGCACAGCCGGCACACCCACGCTCGGCGAGGCGTGGCGAAACGATCGAGGAGTGCGTGCTGCGCTCGCTGGAGCAGTACTTCCAGGATCTGGGCGGCGCCAAGCCCCATGCATTGCACGAAATGGTGATGCTGGCGGTGGAAAAGCCGCTGCTGAAATTCGCGCTCGACAAGGCGGGCGGCAACCAGTCCGCCGCGGCCGAACTGCTCGGCATCAATCGCAACACACTGCGCAAGAAACTCACTGACTACGGCCTGACGAAATGAAAACGGCATTGATCGGCGTGTCCGACAAGACGGGCATCGTTGAATTCGCGCGCGAGCTGGCCGCCCTTGGATTCCGGCTGCTGTCGACCGGCGGCACCGCGAAGCTGCTGGCGAGCAACGGCATTGCCGTGACTGAAGTGGCGGACTACACCGGCTTTCCGGAGATCCTCGACGGCCGGGTCAAGACCTTGCATCCGCGCGTGCATGCCGGGTTGCTGGCGCGGCGCGACTCTCCGGAGCACGCGGCCACCCTGAAACAGCACGCGATCGACCCGATCGAAATCCTGGCCGTGAACCTGTATCCGTTCGAGCAGACGATCGCGCGCCCGGACTGCACGCTCGACGAGGCGATCGAGAACATCGACATCGGCGGCCCGGCGATGCTGCGCGCGGCGGCGAAGAATCATGGCTCGGTGGCGGCCGTGGTGGATCCGGCCGATTACGACCGCATCATCGACGAACTGAAGGCGAACGGAAGTGTCAGCGCGGCAACGCGCTTCGAACTGGCAAAGAAGGTCTTCGCGCACACGGCGCGCTACGACGGCGCGATCAGCAACCATCTGTCCGCGCTCGACGAGAGCGGCCGGCGCGGTCCGTTCCCGCACACCCTGACGCGGCAGTGGATCAAGGTGCAGCAGATGCGCTACGGCGAGAACCCGCATCAGTCCGCCGCCTTCTACCGCGAGCGGCAGGTCGGGGCCGGATTGCTCGCCGGCTATGTCCAG
>JBAIYN010000604.1:0-4687 GCA_037915775.1 Burkholderiales bacterium
GTGGCGCAGGCGCTGAAGGACTACGGCCTGACCGACCGTGCGCATCATCGGCCCGACCAGCTCTCGGGCGGACAGCGGCAGCGGGTGGCGATCGCGCGCGCGACGATCATGCAGCCGGCGCTGATCCTCGCCGACGAACCGACCGGCAATCTCGACCACACGACCGGCGAGGAGGTGGTGCGGCTGCTCGAGCAGCTGAACTCGCGCGGCGGAATGCCGGCCAGCATCATCGGCAGCGCGATGTTCTCCGCCGCGGTCAGGCGCGGCACCAGGTGAAAGCTCTGGAACACGAAGCCGATGCGCCGGCTGCGCACGCGCGCCTGCTCCTCCGCCGACAGCGTGGTGACGTCGCGCCCTTCGAGCAGGTAGCGCCCGGCATTGGGGCGATCGAGCAGCCCGACGATGTTCAGCAGCGTCGACTTGCCCGAACCGGACGGTCCCATCACCGCGATGTACTCGCCCGGCGCAACGCGCAGATCGAGCGCGTGCAGCGCATGCACTTCGCTGTCGCCCAGGTGAAATACGCGCTCGACGCCGGACAGGTCGATCAGTGCGCCGTTGTTCGCAGTCGCCACGAAGTCGTACTCCAGGTTGCCGCGGTGGCGACTATAAGGATCGCCGCTTCACTTCATCAGCACGTACGTCCCCGGAGCGTCCTCCATCGCCACGAAGTCGCGGTTGCCCATCGTCGGCGGCTTGCGGCGCTCGCCCGAACGCTCCGCCAGCCATGCCTGCCACGCCGGCCACCAGGACCCGTCGAGCGGGGCATTGCGCGCGAACCACTGGTCCGGGTCGACATAGCGATCCGAAGCCTTCTTGGTCGCGATCCGATAGTGGCGCGAAGGCGCTTCGGCCTCGGGCGGATTGACGATGCCGACGTTGTGCCCTCCGCTGGTCAGGCAGAAGGTTATGTCGGCGTCGGCATACAGGTTCAGCATGTAGACGGATTTCCACGGCGCGACGTGGTCGCGCTCGGTCCCGACGAGGAAGATCGGCGCGCGGATGTCCGACAGTGCGATCGCGCGGCCGTCGTAGCGCATCCGCCCCGATGCGAGGTCGTTGTTCAGGTACAGGTTGCGCAGATACTCGGTGTGCATCCGGTGCGGCAGCCGCGTCGTATCGACGTTCCACGCGGTCAGGTCGGTCACCTTCTGCGGCTCGGCCATCAGGTACTGGCGCACGATGCGCGACCACAGCAGGTCGTTCGAACTGAGCAGCGTGAACGCGCCCGACATCTGCTTGCCGTCCAGGTAGCCCTGCTCCCACGTCAGGTCTTCGAGGTACGCGAGCTGGCTGTCGTCGATGAAGATCGACAGCTCGCCCGCCTCGGTGAAGTCGACCTCGGCCGCCAGCAGCGTGAGCGTCGCAAGCCGGTCGTCGCCAGCGCTTGCCGCGGACGCGGCCATCGACGCCGCGAGCGCGGCGAGGAACGTGCCGCCGAGGCAGTAGCCGACCGCGTGCAGCTTCTGGCCGGTGATCGCGCCGGCCGCGTCGATCGCGGCGCGAATGCCGAGGCGCAGATAGTGATCGACGCCGAGCTCGCGGTCGCGCGCGTCCGGATTGCGCCAGGACAGCATGAACACGGTGTGCCCCTTGCCGACCAGGTACTTCACCATCGAGTTGTGCGGCGACAGGTCGAGGATGTAGTACTTCAGGATCGGTGACGGGATGATCAGCACCGGCTGCGCATAGGTGGTTTCGGTCGCGGGCGCGTACTGGATCAGCTCGATCAGGTCGTTGCGCAAGACGACCTTGCCCGGCGTGATCGCGACTTCGTGGCCGGGACGGAACGGCACTGCATCGCTGCGCGACTTGCCGGCCGCAAGCTCGAGAAAATCGCGCCACCAGTCGAGCGCGCCCTGCACGAGGTTCTGCCCGCCGGTTTCCGCGGTGCGCGCCAGCACCTCGGGATTGGTCCAGATGAAATTCGTCGGGCTGAAGACGTCGAGCGCCTGCCGCGCGGTGAACGTCACCATCCGCTCGTGATGGTGGCTGACGCCGGTGACGTGAGTGGTCGCGTTCCAGACCCACTGCTGGGTCAGCAGAAACGACTGGTAGATCAGGTTGAACGGAAGCTCCTGCCAGCCCGGGTCGTCGAAGCGGCGGTCCTGCGGCAGCGGTGCGATGCAGGGGCCTTCGGTTCCCTTTGCGCACTCCAGCGCATAGAGCGCGAAGCGGCTCGCCTTGCGCTGCGCCTTGCTCGCCAGCTCCAGCTGTTTGCCCGGCGCGGCGGCCAGATGCCAGTACCAGTCCGCCCACGCGGACACCAGCGAAGGCCACGCGATGCCGCGGCTGGCGCGTGCCACCGCGGCGCGGATCGCGCGGTCATAGTTGGCCAGGGGCACCGGCTCGGCGAGGAACTCCTCCGACGCCGTGTCGACCGCCTTTGCGGGGGCGCGCGCCGTCGGTGTCTTCGATACGAGCTTCAGGTTGGGGGCTGCCATCGGAGCGTCTCCGCGATGCATGGGAACCTCGATCAGCATGCGAGCCGGCATCGACGGCGCGTTGATGCGTCGCAAATTGCGGTGGAGTCATCGCTCAAAATGCCCACCCGGACGCGGGGCCGGCTAACGCGCGGCCTTGTCCTCTGGCGTGATCAGCACACCCGCCTTGACCCCGGCGCGATCGAGGGAGGTGACGATCTTGTCGCCGGCCGCGAGTCCGTCGACGACCTCGGTGTATTCCCAGTTCGACAGGCCGGTCTTCAGTTTCCGCTCGACCAGCCGATTGTCGGGCCCCGCCACCAGCACCCGTCCGCCCTCGAGCAGCGCCGCCGTCGGCACGCGCAGCACGTTGTCGCGGGTGGCGAGCACGATCTCCACGTTGGCGCTGTAGCCGACCAGCAGGCGGCCGACCTTTTCCGGCTCGTCGAACGTGGCTTCGATGTCCACCGTGCGCGCCTGCTTCTCGACCGCCGTCACATACGGCGCGACGCGCTTGACCTTGCCGGCGAACGTCTGCTTCGGCAGAGCGTCGAGCGTGATCCGCGCGACCTGGCCCGCGGAGATCTTCGGCGCGTCGACCTCGTCCATCGGCGCCTTCACGTACAGGCAGGATTCGTCGATCAGGTCGATTGCCGGCGGCGTCGGCACGCCCGGCGGCGAAGGCGTCGAGTATTCACCGAGCTCACCGACGATCTTGGCGACCGTGCCGTCGAACGGCGCAATCAGCACGGTGCGCCCCTGCTGCACGCGCGCCAGTTTGATGCTGGCCTCGGCCTGCTCGACGTCGGCCTTCGCGGTCGCGCACGATGCGCGCTTGGCGTCCGCCGATGCGCGCGCGGTGTCGATCGCGTTGATCGACACGAAACCCTTCTGGTACAGCTCGGTCTGGCGCGCCACTTCGCGCTCGGCGCTGTCGGCCAGCGTGCACGCCTCGACCACGCGCTTGCGTGCGCTTTCGGCCTGTGCCTTGGCGACCCTTTCCTGCGCCTGGATGTCGTCATTCCAGAGCTGCATCAGCAACTGACCCTTCTTGACCTTGTCACCCTCCTTGACGTTCAGGATCTCGATGCGACCGCCGATGATGGTCGACATCTTGGTGCGCAGGCAGGCCTCGACCTCGCCCGCGCGCGTATTGGCGATCGTCGACTCGACCTTGCCACGCCCGACCTCGGTCAGAATGACCGGGATCGGCTTCGGTCGTCCGATCCACCACACCGCCGCTGCAAGCACCGCCAGGACCGCCACGGCGATCAGCCCGCGGCGCAGCCAGAGTTTTCGAGGTTCCATCGGGGAGATTTCGTCAGAGCACAGCCAGCGTAGCCGCCCCGGCGTGCGCGGCCTTGATGCGGCACAGATCGCGCGAGGTCCGCGCCTAGCGGATGCTACCCCGGCGGCTCAGTCTTCGATCTTCACCAGTTTCATCCGGCCCGCGGCGCCGCTGCGGATCGACACCTGCGCCTTGCGCACCTTGAAATGACCAGCGACGAGCGCGATCAGTTCCTCGTTGGCGCGGCCTTCGACCGGCGCTGATTTCAGCATCGCGTACCAGGTGCCGTCAGCGCGCTCTTCGAGCGCGGATGCGCGCGCGTTCGGTTTGACCTTGATCTGGATCGTTCTCATCGGCGGCGCGCCAGCACGGCAGCGACCCTGGCCCGCAACTCGGGCAGCAGTTCCGTCTCGAACCACGGATTGCGTCGCAGCCAGCCGTTGTTACGCGGACTCGGATGCGGCAGCGGGATCACGCCCGCAGCGTACTCGCGCCACGAACGGACGCGGCCGGTCAGCGGCGCGGCACCCTGCAGGTGGTACGCGTGCGCGTACTGACCGATGACCAGCGTCAGTTCGATGCGCTTCAGGCCATCCAGCAGACGTTCGCGCCAGCGCGGCGCGCACTCCGCCCGCGGCGGCCGATCGCCCGATTTTCCCGCGCCGGGATAGCAGAACCCCATCGGCAGGATCGCGATGCGGGTCGGGTCGTAGAACACCGCGCGCGTCACACCCATCCATTCGCGCAGGCGGTCGCCGCTGGCGTCGTCGAACGGCACGCCCGATGCATGCACCTTTCGCCCGGGCGCCTGCGCCGCGATCAGCACGCGCGCGTCGGGATGCGCCTGCAGCACCGGCCGCGGACCGAGCGGAAGAACTTCAGCACAGTGCGTGCACGCGCGCACCTCCGACAGCAAGGTCGCGAACGCGGTCATCCGGCGGCGGTCACTTCACGATTTCGCCACCACGGCGGGCAT
>JBAIYN010000176.1:0-3148 GCA_037915775.1 Burkholderiales bacterium
CGAGATACATCACAGCGACCTGCGTGGCGATGTGCTCGACCACCGCGAGGTTGTGGCTGATGAAGACGTACGTGAGATTGAACTCGCGCCGCAGGTCCATCAGCAGGTTCAGGATCTGCGCCTGCACCGAGACGTCGAGCGCGGAGGTCGGCTCGTCGCAGATGACGATCTCGGGCTGCATCACCAGCGCGCGCGCGATCGCCACGCGCTGCCGCTGTCCGCCGGAGAGCTGGCCCGGCGTGTTGTCGGCGTAGCGCGCGGGCAGGCCGACGCGCTCGAGCATCGCGAGCGCCTTCGCCCGCCGCTCGGCCGCCGTGCCGATGCCGTGCACCTCGAGCGGCAGCGCGACGATCGAGGCGATGCCGCGCCGCGGGTTCAGCGACGAATACGGATCCTGGAACACCGGCTGCACGCGCCGCGCCACCGCCTTGCGGTCGAGGCCGGCGACGTCCTCGCCTTCGAGCAGGACGCGGCCGCCCGTCGGGGCGAGCAGCCCCAGCAGCATCCGGGCGAGCGTCGACTTGCCGCAGCCCGACTCGCCGACGATGCCGAGCACGTCGCCGCGCGCGATGGCGAGGTCGACGCCGTTGACGGCGTGCAGCGTGCGGCCCTTGCGGAAGAACGTGGCGCCGATCCCGAACGACCGCGTGACTCCACGCGCTTCCATCAGCGCCGTCATGCGCGCACCCCGCGCCTGCTCCCGGCGAGCCACGCGATGACGACCGATCCGAGCAGGAAGAAGAGCTGCAGTTCGAGCCGGTAGCCGCCGCTCGGTCCGATCGCGAAGAGGTCGTTCCGGTGCGCGAGCCCGATGGCGAACAGCATGTTCACGACGATGAGCAGCGCCGCCCAGCGCACCCCGATGCCGGCGACGACCAGCAGCGGCGCGACGATCTCGCCGATGAAGACGCCGAACGCCAGCCACGTGGGCAGCCCCGCCTGCGCGAGCAGCCCCTGGATGGGCGCGATGCCGCGGGTGAGCTTCGCCACGCCGTGGAACAGCATCAGTCCGCCGACGGTGAAGCGCAGCAGCACGATGGCCGGATGCTGCGCGCGGATGTCCGATGAAAGTGCCATGGTTCCGATGCGCCCGCCTCAGTCGGGCAGTTGCTGATGAATGCAGAGCCAGCGGTGGTCGCCCTCGCTGCGCAGCGGCACCGCGCTCGCGCACTGCGGTTGCGCATAGGCGCAGCGGTCGCGGAAGCTGCAGCCGTGGATCTCGCCGGTCAGCGAGGGCACGACGCCGGCGATCGTGCCGAGCCGGCCGCCGCGCTCGGTGCGACCGGGCACGGGGATGCACGACAGCAGGCCGCGCGTGTACGGATGGCGCGGCGACGCGAACAGGCGCTGCGCGGTGCCTTCCTCGACGATCTGGCCGGCGTACATCACCGCGACGCGGTGCGCGATGCGGGCCACGACGCCGAGGTCGTGCGTGATCAGCACCATCGCGATGCCGAGGTCCTTCTGCAGGTCGGCCAGCAGCCGCAGGATCTGCGCCTGGATCGTCACGTCGAGCGCGGTGCTCGGTTCGTCGGCGATCAGCAGTTCCGGCCCGCACATCAGCGCCATCGCGATCATCACGCGCTGGCGCAGGCCGCCCGAAAGCTGGTGCGGATACTGCTCGAGCCGCTCCGCCGCCGACGCGATCCCGACCTTGCCGAGCAGCTCGACGGCACGGTCCCTGGCCTTCCGGACGTTGCCGCCCCGATGGAGCAGGTAGCTCTCCATCAGCTGGTTGCCGATCGTGTAGGCCGGGTTCAGCGCCGTCATCGGCTCCTGGAAGATCATCGCCATGCGGTCGCCGCGCAGCGCGTTCACGCGGCGCGGCGGCGCCTTCAGCAGGTCCTCGCCGAGCAGCGACAGCCGCTGCGCGCGGCGCCGGGCGGCCGCCGGCAGCAGGCTCATGACGGCGAGCGACGTGATCGACTTGCCGCAGCCCGACTCGCCGACGATGCACAGCGTCTCGCCGCGCCTCACCTGGAACGACACGTCGCGCACCGCGCGCAGCGTGCCGCGCGGCGTGGCGATGTCGACCGAGAGTCCCGCGACGTCGAGGACCGGCTGCGCCGGATCGGATCTAGGCACCGCGCTCATGCGCGTCCCTCGGGCGCCAGCAGGTCGCGCAGGCCGTCGCCGGCGAGGTTGATCGCGAAGATCAGCAGCGCCAGCGCCGCGCCCGGGATCGCGATCAGCCAGAACGAGAAGAACATGTACGACTTGGCCTCGGAAATCATCAGGCCCCACGACGGCAGCGGCGGCTGCACACCGAGGCCCAGGAACGACAGCGCCGCCTCGAGCAGGATCGCGCTCGCGGCCTCCAGCGTCGCGACGACGATCAGGTGCGGCATCACGTTGGGCAGCACCTCGCCGAGCAGCACGCGCGTGGTCGACGCGCCCGCCGCCTGCGCGGCGGCGACGTAGTCGAGCGAGCGCACCTGCTGCGTCGCGCTGCGCATCACCACCGCGAAGCGGTCCCACTTGAGCAGTCCGAGCACCATGATCACGACCCACAGCGACCCGCCGACCAGCGCGACGGTCGCGAGCGCGACGAGGATCACCGGCATCGACAGCCGCGTGGTGACCATGAAGCTCACTGCCATGTCCCACTTGCCGCCGAAGTAGCCGGCGAGCATCCCCATCGTCGTGCCGATCAGCCCGGAGATGAGGGCGACGGACACGCCGATCAGCAGCGAGATGCGCGCGCCGTAGAAGAGCCGCGACAGGTAGTCGCGGCCGAGCGGGTCGGTGCCGAACGGGTGCATCCAGTTGCCGGCGTCGTACCAGAACGGCGGCACCGTGCGATGCGCGAGATCCTGCGCATACGGATCGTAGGGCGCGATCCACGGCGCGAGCAGCGCGATCGCGACGATCACGAGCAGCAGGCCGAAGCCGACAACGACGGCCTTGTTCTTCCACACGCGCCGCCATCAGCCCGGCGGGGCGACCGCGGTGCTGCCGGGTTCGACGGCGGCGACGGAGACCGCGAGGCTGTCTTCCATCACCCCACCCGGATGCGCGGATCGAGCCACGCGTTGGCGATGTCGGAGGCGAGCGTGAGCACCACGTAGATCACCGACAACAGCAGCACGATGTTCTGCATCACCGGGAAGTCCTTGAAGGTGATGCTCTGGTAGGCGAGATAGCCGAG
>JBAIYN010000527.1:0-7041 GCA_037915775.1 Burkholderiales bacterium
TTCATCGATGTCGACGATGATGAGCCGTCGCTCGTCGCTCTTCAGCGGATCGATGCGCCAGACGAGGTCGCTGCCGCGCTCCTCGATGCCCTGCAACGGCCCATTGGCAAACAGGACAATGCCGATCACGACGATCGCCGCGATCCCAACGGCGGCGAAGCGTGCGAGCCACGGATCGGCGAAGCGAAACGCCACGGTGCGCGGTCCTTAGCGCCCCCACAGCGTGATGCCGGAGTAAGTCCCCTTGGGAACGTAACGCTCGAACAGGTAGCCGGCCTCCTTGCCGTCGAGGCTGGTGGCGCCCGCGACGATGCCGGCCGATGTCCGGGAAGTGAATACGCCGTCGTCGCGCACGACGCCGTCGGCGTTCAAGATCGTGCTGCCTCCGACCGGCCCGCTCATCTGCAGCCCGGTCCAGAAATGCGACGCGTCGAAATCGACGCGCAGCCAGCCGCCATCGACTTTGGCGGCAGACACGGCACCCGCCGTGTCCGTGAATCGCGCCTGACCGCCCTTCAGCGTGAAATCGACGAGTCCCAGACCTGGCGCAACTGTGGGCGACGATCCGGGCGTGCGGAACAGCCCGTAGTACGTGTCCCCGACTGTGATCTCGCGACCCGCCGACGCGGTCGCGTACGCAGCCGTCATCGTGTCCTCCGGCAGCGGCGTCTGGACATAACGCCCCCATATCAGGCTCGGTGGAGGAGCCGGCGGCGGAGGAGCCGGTGGTGGGGGCGCAGGTGGCGGCACGGGTTCCGGTACAGGAGCGGGCGCCGGCTTGGGTGCGGCCGCCGAGGCGGAAGCGACCAACGTGGACGCCTGCGTCTCGGATGCAGCGCCGCGCACGCTGTCGCGCGGCTCCTGCGGAGCGGGCGGCACGGCCTGATCCGGCCCGATCAGGTCGCGCCCGATCGCGATGAGGCGCGGGGCCGTCGCGCGCCGCTGGTACTCGACCATCGTCTGGCCCATGTCAGCCGACAGCCCCAGGGCCGCGCCCGTCGCGCAGGGACCGAAGCTCTCCGCCACGCACCCCTGGCCCAGCGGCGCGAGCACGATCGCGCCCGAATTCACGGTGGCGCGAACGGTGTCGCGGTCGGCAAGCACGACGAAGTCCGTCCCGCGGACGCCGATCGCGGCGATTGGGGTGTTCAGGCGGAAACGGTCCTTGGCCAGCTTGCCGGCCTCGCCGGTGATGCTGCGAACCACGCCTTGCTCGAGCGTGAAGCGGACGGCGCTGTTGTGCGGGTTGGCGCGGTCGAAGCGGTACTCGTCGATGCGCAGGCGGCTTTCCGGACGGATCGCGACGAAGGCGCCATCGACGAATCGCAGATGGACGTGACCTCCTGCCTCGGTTTCGATGCGATCGGCAACGTTGACCTGCATGCCGCGCGCCACCACGATGGCCTCGCCGGCTGCGTCAAAGCGGCGCGCGACGCCGATCACGAACGTGACTTCGCCGACGGCGGCACCCGGGGCCGGGGCCGCAGCGAGGCCCGCCGACGACCAGCCGAGCAGAACCAGCCACAGGAACCCTGCCAGGAGCGAACGGACTCCAAGACGCCGACTCATCCGCCGACCTCGCGCAATAAGGGGAAATTATTATTGCACCGGCTGCCGCCCGCGCTTGTGCTTCCGGTCACAGGAAAACGGACGAGATCGAGGTTTGTCCACGCTTGCTCACCGCCGCCCTAGCCGCTTCGGCGATTTGCAGCGGAAATTTCATTAATCTTGCGGCGCCATTGACTACCTCGCCGCAGCCGTGAGTCCGTCCGCGATCGTCGCGGCCGACCGTTGCCGGTTGGGTCCCGCGCGATAGATGAGATCCGGACTCGCCACCCTGCTTCTTACGGTCCTGCCCACGCCCGCAACGGTCGATCCAGCGCGGAACCGCGCAGCGCAGGGCTGAGGGAGCACGCGTGACGTTCCCGATCATCGCGCTGCAGGCATTCGGTCTCCTGCGCGGCCTGCCCACCGACCTGCTGGCTGCCGCCGGCGAGCGGATGACCGAGCAGACGTTTGCCCGCCGCGCGGTCGTTCTGAAGAAGGGTGAGCCGAGTCCGGCGCTCGGTTTCCTGATCGAAGGGAGGCTGCAGGCTGTCGACTTCACCGTGGACGGGCGCGAGGTGGGGTTGTATTTCGTCGAACCCGGCGATTACTTCGGCGAGCTGTCAGTCATCGATGGCGAGGCCTCATCCGAGTTCGTCATCGCGGTGGCGCGATCGCGAGTCGCGTTCCTGCCGCGCGAGATGGCTCGTTCACTGATGTTCGCGCTGCCGTCGATCTCGGAGCGGGTCGCGACACGACTCGCCCGGCGGCTGCGGGCGGCCTCTACGCAGCGGCGCGTGCTCGGCCTGGCCAGCCCGTTCCAACGCCTGTGCGCGCAGCTGCTGCAGCTGCTCGAATCGTCCGGCGGTGGACAGATCACGATCACGAGCCCGCCGACGCACCAGGAAATCGCGATCATGATCAACGCCAGCCGCGAGACGGTGACGCGCGCGTTTCAGCTGCTGCAGTCACAGAGGGTGCTCCGCCGCGAAGGCAATGCGCTCACCGTCGAGAATGTCGACACCCTGCGCGCGATCGCCGAGGGACGTAAGGAGCCCCCGAAGGCCGAGTGATCAGGCGCGCCGATCGTTCAGCGCTTGATGAGCGCAGCCCTCACGACCGGCTCCCACTGCGAACGATATGCGGCAAGCATCGCTTCGGTCTGCTCGATGGAGCTGACGACCGGCTCGAGATTGGCGGTACGGAAGCGTTTCTGTACGTCGGGACGTGCCATGGCCGCCTCGATCGCGCGGCCGAGCCAACGAACCTTGTCTGCGGGCATCGTTGCAGGGGCGAAGACAACGCTCCAGCCTTCACCGACTGCATCGATTCCTTGCTCTTGCAGCGTCGGAACCTCCGGCAGCGACGAAGCGCGCCGGGGACCGCTGACAGCGAGAATCTTCAGCTTGCCTGCGCGGTGAGCCTGCGTCATCACGTCGAGCACGTCGATTGCCACTGGCACGTTTCCGCTCAACAGATCGACCTGCAGCGGTCCGGAGCCTCGGTAGCCGATCATCTGCGGCGAGACCTTGCTTGCCTGTGCCAGAGACAGCGCAAACAGGTGCGGCAGGCTTCCCAGAGCCGGCACGCCGAAATTGGCCTGCGCGGGATTCGCCTTGAGCCACGCCAACAGGCTCTTGGCGTCGGTCACGGGAAGGTCGGGCCGAACCGCAACCGCGTACATGTATCTGCGAATCTCGGATATCGGCGCGAAGTCACGCTCCGGGTCATACGGCAGCTTGGTCGCGAGAAGACTCGCGAGCGTCGTCATCGTCGGGTTGCCAAGGACGATGACGTTGTCGCGCACGGGAGCCGACAACGCGGCCTGTGCAGCGACCGCCCCGTCCGCTCCACTGATGTTCTCGACGATCACCCGTACGCCGATCTCGTCTTTCAGCGCATCGGCGAGAATGCGCGCCGCGAGATCCTGCCCTCCACCCGGCGGGGTGGGCACGATGAACCGGAGCGGCGCGTCGGGCGGCTGCGCGTTCGAGGCGGGGGCGGCGGCAAGGCCTACAAAACACAACAGGGACCACGCGATAGAGATGCCTGAATTTGCCATCGACGCAAGGATCCCCACGATCGTGCAACAACCCGGAGTCGCTGCCATCATTCGGTCACCGGCGGCGCACGACTTCGCGCTTTGCCCCGCTTCGAATTCTTGATTCCGTAGGAGAGTCTTCCTCATGTTTCGTCTCAGAGCGCCGTTGATCCTGCTGGCTTTCGCCGCGCTTTGCCTCGTACCGCTCGAGGCCGGGGCACAGGCGGATGCGACGACCCTGCGCATCGTCATTCCGACGCCGCCGGGCCCGCTCGACGCTTTTGCGCGCATCATCGCTGACGCCGTGTCACAGGACCAGAAACGACCAGTCATCGTCGAAAACCGTCCCGGTGCCGGCGGCAACATTGCGGCGGAGTACGTCGCCAGTTCCCCTCCCGACGGACGAACGGTGCTGTTGTCCTTCGACACCGTGGCGAGTGTCAATCCGTTCATCTACAAGAAGCTGCGGCTCAATCCAGATACGGCGCTACAGCCGCTAGCAGTGCTTGGAACATACGAGCACATGCTGGTGGTCCGACCGTCCATCGAGGCGCACAGTTTGGCCGAACTGGTTGCCGTCTCAAAGCGCAAGCCGCTGAACTTCGCGTCGTCCGGCAGCGGCAGCCCGTCACACCTGGCATTCGTGGCGCTGCAGAAGCAGACCGGACTGGCCGCGGTGCACATCCCGTACAAGGGTGCGGGTCCGGCGATGAACGACCTGCTCGGTGGTCATGTCGATGCGACGTTCACTATCTCTACCGCGACGATCCCTCTGACCACGGCGGGGCGACTGCGCGCCCTTGGATACTCGGGTAAGACGCGCACGCCGCTCGCGCCCGATGTACCAACGTTTGCCGAACTGGGTCTGAAGGACCTTGAGATTTCGTTTGCTTACGTCGCCTTCCTGCCGGCCGGCACGCCGGATTCGATCGCGCAACCGTTGTTCGAGGCGTTCAGCCAAGCGATGAGCCGAGGCGACGTTCGCGAGCGCGTGCGCCAGCTCGATGTCACGCCCGCCGCGCTGACGGCAGCGGGCGCGCGAGAGTGGATCCAGAAGGCACGACTACATTGGGGGCCGCTGGTGAAGGAACTCCACCTCGCCGTTGACTGACGCGCCGGCATGCGGCGCCCGCGCCGCGATCGAAGCCGGGGCTACCAGGTCAACTCTTTGATTTCAGCGCCGCCTGTAACCGTGCAGCGAGGTCACGACGCACGATTTTGCCGGCATCGTTGCGCGGAATCGCCTCAAGCTGCACGATGAAATACGCAAGGAAATTCGGAACAACGGCGCGGCAGCGGGCTCCAAGCTCGTCACCATCGACGGGCGCGCTCGCCACAATGCCGACGCCGACTCCGATCTCGCCGTTCGGTCCCCGCACGGCCGCAGCCGCCACATCCCTGACGTTGACAGCGTCGGCGAGGGCCCGTTCGATCGTCCCGGGCGCCAGCTTGACGCCGCCGAGGTTCAACAGGTCGTCGCTGCGACCCATCAGCCGCACGATGCCGTCGCCGCTGACCAGCCCCACGTCTCCAGGGTAGAACCAGCCGTGACGAAAGGCCTCCGCGGTCGCCGCCTCGTCATGAAAGTATCCCGCCGCCATTCCGGGAGCGCGTACGCGAAGAATGCCTTGCTCGCCCGGAGGCAGCGGCTGATCGTTTTCATCGACGGCTTCGATGCGCACCCACGGCAGCACGCGCCCGACTGCATCGGGATATTGCTGGAACAGCGCGTGATCGCCGAATGCAGTCGGCCCCGTTTCCGTGGCGCCGTAATTGGACAGCACGACTCCTGAAAACAGATGTGCCGCCTTGCGCCAGTAGGATTCCGCTAGCGCAGCCCCGGCGAAGACCGCCGACGTCTTCGCGATACCGGGTGGCAGCTCAGCCGGTGCGGATGAGAGCAGGCGGGATATGTCATAGGCCGAAAGAATCGTCTCGTTGATCCTGTACCGCTCGACAGACGCCGCGAATTCGACAAACGCTTCCACCGCCGCCGGGACAATCGCGCCGCCCATGAACAACTGATTGAAGCAGGCGTTGAAACCGAAACCCGTGTTGAGATTCGACAGGAACAGCATCCGATCGCCGGCTTTCGTCGGCGCGCCGAACTGATGTCCAATGATCCGTTGTGCCGCACCAGCGTGCGTCCATGGGATTGCCTTGGCGTTTCCGGTCGTACCGGAGGAGAGCGCGATGCGAAAGACCTCGTTTCCACTGACGGCGCGCGGGGGCGGCCCAGGTCGTGGCGGCACGCTCACCCAGGCCGGGTCGAACGGGATCGATGAAACGCCTTCAAACACGGGATCAGTGTCGCTGCGACAAACCGCCTTGCAACCGAGACTCGCAGCCCAGTCGCGCGGCGCCGTCGGTGATGCGTTCATCGCGACGCTGATTGCCCCCAGTCGGGCTAGCGCAATGGTGACGTAGATCGCCAGTTCCTTCCGCCCAAGTCCGACGACGATGAGATCGCCTGGTGCGACGCCCGCGCGCTCCAGGTTGGTGGCGATGGTGTGCGTTATTGCGTCGATCTGGCCATAGCGAACGAGGCTGTTCGGCAGCAAGAGCGCTGGCGCATTCGGGTTGGAGCGCGCGCGATGCAGGATCGGTTCGATGAAGTTCATGCGATCAGAAGCGGCGGTGACGGGATGGCGTTGTGAACCCTGATCCGAAGGTGGCAGCGACGGAGGCGGGAGTCATGCCGGGGCGCGTTTTCGAGTCGCGGCAATGCGCTGCGCGAGTTCTTTGCGCAGGATCTTGCCATTCTCGTTGCGCGGGATGGCCTCGACCTGCGCGACATGCAAGGAAACCTGGCGGGGAACGACCTGCCGATAGCGGGCAACCAGAGTGCCCTCGTCGATGGCGGCATCACTGACGATGCCGATGCCAACGCTCTGCGATCCGTCCGGGTCGTGCAGCACGGTCGCCGCCACCTCCCGGACATGCGGAAGGCCGGCCACCACGGCCTCCAGCTTCGACGGCGCGACCTTCCCGCCGCCAATGTTCAGCATTTCGTCGCTGCGACCGACCACGCGCAGGATCCCGTCATCAGCGACAAGGCCGACGTCACCGGGATAGAACCAGCCGTCGCGAAAGGACGCGGCCGTCGCTGCGGGATCGTCGGCGTATTCGTTGGACATGCCGGGAGACCGCATGCGCAAGACGCCTTGCTCTCCGACGGGCAGCGGCTTGTTTTCGTCGTCGACCGCTTCGACTTGAGCCCACGGCACCAGGCGCCCGACCGCGTCCGGGTATTGCGCGAGCAGGGCGAACTCGCCGAAGGCGATCGGGCCCAGCTCGCTAGCCCCATAGTGAGATACGACCGGGCCGGCGAATATCCGCGCCGCCTTGCGCCAGACGGGTTCCGGTAGCGCTGCACCGGCGAATGTGACCGCTGCCCTGCAGACCCCGGCGCCGATGAACTGCGGTGCCGATGCAAGGATCTTCGTCCAGGTGAA